>NZ_BCQX01000009.1 GCF_001552295.1 Globicatella sanguinis NBRC 15551
CCATCGCAATAGCAATGATAAACAATCCGTTAAAGTGGAACAAAATGAAATTTTGTATGGAAATGACAGTGGTTTAAAAAACGATTTTGCTGAAACACTATCATATAACACGTTTTACTGATAGGAAATTATAGAGAGTGCAAAAACTAGTCATATCTAATGATTTTTTCAAGAAATGTTTTACTGATAGGAAATTATAGAGAGTGCAAAAACGTTTATACGTTCTTCTTGGTTATTAAATCTGTTTTACTGATAGGAAATTATAGAGAGTGCAAAAACAATTCTCATTATCATTTGCTACCCATTTAGGTTTTACTGATAGGAAATTATAGAGAGTGCAAAAACCAATATCAAGGATCGCGTCAACTTGACCGAGTTTTACTGATAGGAAATTATAGAGAGTGCAAAAACAAGTTCATCTCCTATCATAAGTCATTCAAAGTTTTACTGATAGGAAATTATAGAGAGTGCAAAAACTGTCTTATAGCCTCGTTAGTCTCGTGTGTTGTTTTACTGATAGGAAATTATAGAGAGTGCAAAAACCGCTTCATGATGTCATAAAAATAATTAGAAGTTTTACTGATAGGAAATTATAGAGAGTGCAAAAACAATTGGTTAATGAGACTTCAACGTATGGTTGTTTTACTGATAGGAAATTATAGAGAGTGCAAAAACTAGTTCTATTACTACCTTTGTTGATATTTGGTTTTACTGATAGGAAATTATAGAGAGTGCAAAAACTAATGCTGATACCATAGGTTGCTATGTAAAGTTTTACTGATAGGAAATTATAGAGAGTGCAAAAACTTCGCTTTACTTACTCGTCGCATTTACTAAGTTTTACTGATAGGAAATTATAGAGAGTGCAAAAACCGCCTTTTATGCCGGTTATCCAACGCATGAGTTTTACTGATAGGAAATTATAGAGAGTGCAAAAACCGTATTCATCTTTAGCCACAGCTAATTGCTGTTTTACTGATAGGAAATTATAGAGAGTGCAAAAACCAAGATACTCTTTCAAAATATCTACTGCTAGTTTTACTGATAGGAAATTATAGAGAGTGCAAAAACAATGTTACTAACCGTAGACTCCCCATCTGAGTTTTACTGATAGGAAATTATAGAGAGTGCAAAAACCCTGAAAATGATACATACACGTTATCAAATGTTTTACTGATAGGAAATTATAGAGAGTGCAAAAACTAGATTAGTAGGCATAGGGAAGAAATCGTTGTTTTACTGATAGGAAATTATAGAGAGTGCAAAAACACTCACCTTTACTTTTTTTACCTCAGTTAAGTTTTACTGATAGGAAATTATAGAGAGTGCAAAAACCCAACGATAGCATTTCATTTTTGACTTGTTGTTTTACTGATAGGAAATTATAGAGAGTGCAAAAACATTCAAGTATTTCTGCAATACTCATTTAGAGTTTTACTGATAGGAAATTATAGAGAGTGCAAAAACTGATATCAGGTACTGCTTTTGTAATGATTTGTTTTACTGATAGGAAATTATAGAGAGTGCAAAAACGAAAGGGGGGCGGAAAATGGTAACAACAAGTTTTACTGATAGGAAATTATAGAGAGTGCAAAAACTGCCTTTAATTGCCACACACACACTATACAGTTTTACTGATAGGAAATTATAGAGAGTGCAAAAACTAATTCTGCCATTATTCGTCCTCCTTGTCTGTTTTACTGATAGGAAATTATAGAGAGTGCAAAAACAGCAGCTGTCGCATAAGTCGTATTAATAGGGTTTTACTGATAGGAAATTATAGAGAGTGCAAAAACCAAACGGTCGTGCAAATCGTCTTAACTCCGGTTTTACTGATAGGAAATTATAGAGAGTGCAAAAACCGTTTAGATCAATACCTTCTTGTTTCATCAGTTTTACTGATAGGAAATTATAGAGAGTGCAAAAACTTGAATTTCCGGGTGAAGATGATACAGTAGGTTTTACTGATAGGAAATTATAGAGAGTGCAAAAACACTACTTGAAGAATTTAAACGGTTGGAGTGGTTTTACTGATAGGAAATTATAGAGAGTGCAAAAACTTTCTTTGAATTCAAAATCAAGGTCAACGTGTTTTACTGATAGGAAATTATAGAGAGTGCAAAAACCTGAATAATTAAATGTAGAAATAACTTTAAGTTTTACTGATAGGAAATTATAGAGAGTGCAAAAACCTCAAATTAAAAATTTTTGCATCATGAGAGAAGGTAAAGTTGTTCATACTTTGTTAGACCATCTAAGGACGTCTCCTCAAATACATCTAAATCTAACAGTTGATTCAACAACTTTAATAATACCATATCTCTTGATGAAATCAAGTTTTTATAATCCAATTTATTACCTGCATACGGCAAAATATTGATGGTGCGACTATACAATTCGCCATCTCCTATTTTTAGCTCAATCGGATAATACCTTTCTATTGAATTTCGATAAAACTCGAATTCAGGCAATTGTTGAATAATATTTGTACATAGAGCAATTGAAGTAAAGTTTTCGATGCCAAAATCAACACACTTTTGGTAATGATAAATAAAAAGAAATATCTTTTTATATTTCTTATTAATATCGATTAATCGGCGCATAAATAATTCCATATTTTTTTCACTTAAGAAAACATCAGGATATTTTATTTGAATACAGACATGTTCTCCTGTTTGTTCAATATAAGTCTCTAAAAGTCTACAAAAATTATCAATAAGAATTTCATGATCTAAAAAATACTGTAACTGCTCATGTTCATTTTTCGTCCAAATTAATTTTGAAAATTTACGGTATAAAATATCACTATTAAACGTATCAAATTCCAATTCAATATTAGGTAATATTTCTCTTAATTTATAATTTAGTTTGTTTTCAATCTTTAATAAAAGGTCTCCTAGCTCTTCAAATATTTCTGAAAAATCAAAATCATTAAGTATTGAAATCATAATTTGATCTAGAAAATTTTTCTTTTCAATTTTAAATTGATTCATTAAATCGTTTATGGATTCTATTGATATATACTTTAATTTACGACTCGTGATTACTTTATCATTAATTAATAATTTTATCCCCTCCTCTCTTAATGTATCTTCTTCAATAATCGAATAGATAGTGCTTTGAAAATTTCGATTGATTAATTTATAAATTGTTTCTTTAGTTTGATGATTACAACCTGTAAAGACCAAACAATCATTCATCATAAAATCAAAATTTCCAATTTTCGATTGAATTTGTACTCGTTCCATTTAAATCACCACCAATCGATTTATTCCTACAATTTCTTCTTGCCTGGTTCTATCCCCTGTTAATAACAACATATCTTGAAATTGATTTTCTGTCACATAAATTAAACGCACATTACCATAACTAGGTACTTTCTTTTTTAAAATTGCTTCATATTTTTTCAAAGCACTTCGATTAGGAAGTGATCGATAATATACTGAATATTGCATCATTACAAATCCGTTTTCTAACAAATGTTTTCTAAAGATTCTATATTCTTTTTGTTCCTTAGATGTTTCAGTGGGTAAATCAAACATACAAACTAATCTCATTTGGCTAAATCTCACTTTCATCACATCCTAAATAATCTTCAAAATTAATCTTCATTAGTAAAGAATAATCATTTTTCTCAATTGCCTTAATAAATGATTGAACATAATCTAACATCACTTGAGACATGTATATCTTTTTACCCTTGATCATCATTTTATGATTTAAAAAGTTAATTAAGGTCAATCTAATTTCATACGTTAAAAATTCAACGTCTTCATTTAATATCTCTGTTAACACAAAATAATCCATCAAAGGTCTAAATGGCTCCATTAAATCATCAACCAAATTGTATGAATTATATTCATTTCTATGAAAAATCCCAAGCATCGGTAATAAGCCTAGTGAAACTACACACCTAGCCATTTGACCTCGAATAATGGAATAACCGTAATTTAAACAATGATTAGGTAGAATATTATCTTCTCTTGAAAAACCCATACCAAACAAACTATTAAAATAAACTTTGGCTACATGGCCCTCACGATTAGTACTATCTGCAAAACCTATTTCCAACAATAAATCATCCATTAATTCGATTCTTTCAGTTGCCACTTTTAGTTTCTCTGCTACCGTAATTTGATTTCTAATCTTATTGCTAACAACTTCTGTCCAACTATTCCCTTTTTCAACATCTGACCATGATGCCTGCCAAGCTGCTCTTTTTGCACTTCGATGATATTGACCAAATCCTAAAAATTGACCACATGGTAAATAATGATTATCACAAACAATTACACTGATATGAAACTGTGCCAACTTTGCTAACAATCGTGATGTTATAACGGTATAGTCTCCTTCTAAAATAATGTTTTCGATATCAAATAATGGAATGGTAAATGTCTCTGTACTTTTAGTAACCTCAAGATTATCCAACTTTAAATTCAAACGATCGCCATTTTTAACAAAAACTGTTCTAAATCCCATACTGTTCCCTCCCAATAAAAAAAGACCACCAAAGGGTGGTCTGATTTCGGCATAAAGCCTTATCTCTGCAGATTCTCTAATAATTTCCTATCAGTAAAAATTATTAAGACATGTTTCGTCAAACATGGTAGTGATATCTCTACACCCATATAATACCACTACCTGTTATAGAATGCAAGCGTTTTTTATAAAATATTTTGCGGACCTTCTTCTTTTTTTACTTCGAATTTGTTTCCTAACACATCTACATAGTATTTTTTTAATATCATTTCTGGTTTTATGCCTTTTATCACTCTTTGATTTGAAGTTATTCCTAAAACTGGTAACTCCTCTTTAGTCCATTTATTTTGTTCAACTGGTTTTATTTCAAAATAATTTTTTGAAACTTCATTTCTCGAATGATATAGTCCTTCGACAAACAAATCTCCTTGTTCTATTCGTATTAGATCTTTACGATATAAACTAAATACAAACTCTTGTTCTTTACCAATCTTCTCTTTTTCCATGAGTTCCTGATATATTTCTTTTGGTATTCCATATTCACCTTTTTGATATTTTAAATGATTATATTTAATTCCTAATAAATTATATGATTGAGTCTTTGGATCAAAATAAACATCGGTTCTCCAAGGGTTCAAATTAGCTAGTATTACTTTTTTCCCACGTTCAGTTTGTTCAATCTTTTGTCCATCATTATCTTTTGTAATATTAATATGATTACCTATTTTTTTATTATAATATTTCAAGCTTCTAATAAAAGGTCCATTGCCTCGCTTAGAATATTTTTGAATCGCTAAAATATTATTTTCGGCACAATATAATTTAAATGGGGAGATATCCACCTTTTTCACTTTGCTACTTGCATCTTGTTTTTCGATGTAATTTGGATAAGTATCCGCTATCTTACATAGAATTTCAAATGTTTTTGAGTCTAATTCCTTCATTAATAGTTTATCACGATTTTTCTCAAACTCTTTATAACCATCTACAGTATAGATATCCTTTATTTTAGCAATAACATATTCTTCAGTTTTTTCTTTTCCGTTTTTAGTAACACTTGTTTTTTCTCTAGTTGAATAAATAGTAGCATCACTAACCTTGCGGTTTGATTTCTTATCAACTTGATGTGAGAATTTGATTCGTGGATATAGTGACGATGGATATAATTGTTCTCTGAAATTTTTCCATTCCGGAATATAAGATTTTTTATCAATATTTCGTAACTTCTTATATTCGGCATAGGACATCACTTCACCGGTATCTAAATCAACCATCTCAGCTCTGCCCTCTTCTGTCTCACGATATTCATAAGCTGTTGGTTTCACATAAGGGCTTACAGCACATAATACAGCATCAACAGCATGATGATAGTGAGTTTCTCTTGTTTTTTCTAAATTATCGCCCCATTTTTTTCGTAAGGTATGGGTAAAGTTTCCATTAATAACTTTTACTTTGGTTCTTGACTCGTAGAAAAAGCTTTGAATTGCATTCAATACAATACGACTTGAATAACGGGTATCATTTAAGTTTCTTGCAATGAATTCATCTCTTACTTCTGGATCATAAATATTTCTATCCTCTAATAATAATTTGGCCTTCGTTACTTTTCCTTTGCCAGCAAAATTCTTATTCTGACTAACCCAAGCAATGAATGCTTCTTTACTTTGTCCAAAATTCGCCCCTTCATCAAAGGCTTGTATAGGCGATCGTTGTCCTTTTTCTTGGTTAGCTTCAGCTTTTACTAGCACTTTATTTTTTAAAGAATCATCCAAACTAATCGATAAAGGTATAATATGATCAATCTCAGTTTCATTGGTCAACAACATTTCTGGTTGAATAGCTTTTCCAGAATATGCACATTTTCCATCTTGTTCAAAATAATGATAAAGTTTCTTCGCGAAAGCTGGTCTTCTCAATTCAGATTCAAATCTTTCAATATTCCAACCGGATTTTTCTAAGAAGTACGCTTGACTATCTTTCTTACGTTGCTCATTATTTTTATTCATCAATTTAATATTATCTTGCTCTTCTTTTTCATTTTTATCGCGAGGCATTTCAATGACAACATTGGCAATATTCTCTTTTCCATATTTTTTCACTAATGCATTAAAAACTTTAATAGCTTGTCGTACTGATTTTGAAGCTGTAGGATTATAGATTTCATCTAAAATAACATCAGCAGGAATTGTTTTTTCTTTCTGCAATTGTCGACGATTAATTTTTTTGATTCCTAATCTTTCAAGGATAGTATTTTGCTCTTCACTGGTATTAATTAATTCTGGTATTAGGATTTCCATTGTTTTGATAGAAAAACTGTGCCATGATTCATTTCCATCTTTTCTTCGTAATTTATCCTTATTATCTAACACAATCTCAAGAATATTTTTATCCATATCTGGAAGTGAATTATTCAATGTATCTAAAATACCGTCTCTTTCGGTGTTCAACATAACGGCTTTAGCGATTTCATTGTACGTTTTATCGTCTATTGTATTGATATCAATATCATATTCAGCAAATACAGTCTTCCAACGACGAAAAGCGCCCATTGTATGAAATTCAGGTTTACCATTACGATCGATTCGATATCCTCTAATTTTATCCATAGATAAGCCTATTTCTTTAAAAATATCTTTATATGATAAGCGAGAAGAATCTCTATTAATAATGAAATCTAAAATTTGTTCTTTTTCTTCTGTCGTTATTTTGGGATTTTCTCTATCAATGGTAATATTATTCAAATCATTTAATAAATTATATTTTTGAGCTGTAATGCTAACACTGGCTGCTCTTAAATAACCCTGTAAATCACGTCCGATTAATTTATCAAAGATGTTTTCAGCGGGTTTTCCGTCTTCTTCATAGTTAGCCCATCGACCATATTCAGAATTATTATGTTTATTACCTGGACCGTGATAATAAGGTCTTTTACGATAAACGAGTCCGATTTCTTCTGGTTTACCTTCTTTTCTAATGAAAAAATCTATAAATTCGTGATTAATTTCCTCGTGATAATCTTTTTGACACTCTAAAATTCTTTTTAATTCATTGGCATATGCTTTAACAGGAAATACATTAAGTTGATACTCGCCCTTAAAGTTGACACCTGTTCGAATTCTACCATCTTCATTTAAACGATTGAACTGTATTTGTCCCGGTGTTAATTCTTGCGTCAGTTTTAAGTTTGATTCAACAGCACCTTTATAATCTTGACCAGAAGGTGCATCTTCCACGACACTATCATCTAAATAACTAACACCACGTTTTTTTAATATATGAAGTATCACCTTATAAATTTCTGCTTTTGATAATTTTTCATCTAAACCTTTTACTCTTAATCGGTATGGACATTCATTCATTAATTTTTCATCTTCATAAAATCCATGCTCTACTAAAAATCTTTTAGCATCATTTTTTCTTGTTTTTCTTCTACTATTTAATCGCCGCATACCTCTTGAAGTTCTTCTTTCAAGATTATTATCACTATTACGAGCAGAAAAAAGCCTTACTCCTAAATCATCAATGTTTTGTACTTTCGTATTTAACACTGCCCAACCAACACTGGCAATACCAATATCCAGACCGATACTATAAATTTTATTTTCTTCCATAGTGGCACTCTCCATAAATAATTTATATTAATATTAATTTTAATTTACATTATTTTAAAACTTTTTGCAACCGTTTACCGAAAATGTTAATGATTTCCTGGATTTTTGTATGATCTAGTCAATCTTTTCCGATTTTTCTTAAGTCTAGACACACAAAAATCCCCACCCGTAGGTGAGGAAATATTGATTAGTTATTAAAATTAAGACTAACCACGACGTTGGCGAGCGTCTGCTGCACGTTGTAAGGTTTGTCCGATATAGTTAACACAAAGCATTAAGATTAATACTAAGATAACCGCTGGTAACCAAACCCAAGTTTTATTTTCAATAACGTCTGGGTTATTAGCATAACCGATTAAAGTACCAATTGATGGGGTTCCTACTGGTAAACCAAATCCTAAATAACTTAACCCGGTCTCGATCCCGATATTTCCAGCAAAACTTAAAGTTAAGTTGGTAATCATCATCGAGCTTAAGTTAGGTAATAATTCAAATAAGATAATTTTCCAGTCGCGAGTTCCCATCGTTTTTGAAGCACTAATATAATCTTTAGCTGCTTCTGATAAGGTTGCTGTACGGAATAAACGTGTAGTACTTGGCCACGCGAATACAGAAATAATTAAAATTAATTTCCACATACTAAACCCTTCAACGATTGTAATCATAACGATGGTAAACATGAACGTCGGTAAAACCATAATAAAGTCAACAATACGCATCATGAAATCATCTACGGCACCACCATAATAACCAGAGATTACCCCTAAAGCAATCCCAACAACTGCGGTAATAACCGTTACGGACCATCCGATGAATAATGTATTTTGAGTACCGGCAACTAACATTGTAAAGACATCACGTCCACCTTCATCAGTACCTAAAATATGGCCATCTACTCCCGGTTTTAAGAAACGGTCAAAAATGTTAACTTTCATTCCCGCGGGAACATCGATAAAATATGGCGATAATATTGAAATTAAAATAATAGAAATCAATAATACTAAAGCGAAAATCGCTACTTTATCACGCATAAATTCACGGCGAATAACTTCAAAACCTAGGGGTGGCACAGATGTTTCTTGATCTTGAACTACTTCGGTTTCTTGCATATTTTGTTGTAATTCCATTGTGTCCTCCTAGTCTATTCTAATTCGTGGATCCACGAATACCATAATAATATCAGATAACAAGGTACCTAATAAGGTCATAAATCCAAAGAACAATACTAAGGTCATCATAACTGAGAAATCACGACCACTGATTGAGTCTAAGAATAAACGTCCCATCCCTTGATAAGTAAAGATATTTTCTGTAATAACTGCCCCTGAAACTAAACCGGTAATGGTATATCCCATGAAGGCTGCAATTGGTAACAATGAGTTACGGAAAATATGACGGCGATATACTACAGCTTCAGGTACCCCTTTCGCACGAGCGGTACGCACATAGTCTTGTGATTTTGCATCAATAATTCCAGTACGTAAGTATTGAATGGTACCGGTAGTACTAATTAAAGCTAAGGTAGTCCCCGGTAAAATGATATGATACAAGCGTGATAACATGGCTTGAATCGTGCCCGGTGTGACACCTGAACTGATTGTCCCACGTGTTGGGAACCATTTTAATGTATAACCAAATAACCAAATCATTAATAAACCTAATACAAATGATGGCATTGAATACGAAATAAAGTTATATAAGTTAATCGTACGGTCAATCCAAGAATCTTGGTAGCGACCTGCTAATAAACCTAAAGGTAACGCAATAAGATACGTTAAAATTGCTGTAAATAATGATAACCAAATTGTTGGCCATACACGTTGTCCAATGATAGATAATACAGGTTGTTTGTATTTCCAACTTCTACCGAAGTCTCCCACTAAAACACCTTTCATCCAATCAATGTAACGTTCATACCATGGCTTGTTTAAGCCTAATTTTTCACGCATTGCTTCTAATTGAGCTGCTGAAATTGTTGGGTCAATTGTCCCGGTTAGGGCATCCCCTGGCATTAAGATACTCAATGCAAATACTAAAATTGTTAATATAAACAATTGTGGCAGCATTAAGACAATACGTCTAAGAATTGTTTTCCACATATTAATTGACGCCTCCTTGTCCATTAACATCTTTCAGAGCTACTTTGTGCGTAGATGATAATTCTTTCAAGTCGTAAACGCGACCTTCTTCCGTGAAATACTTAGATGCATTCGTTTGGTATTCTTTTTCAACACGCAAACGATTCATTTTGTTTTCTTCACGGTTATTTGGATCGGTTTGCGGTATCGCTGATAATAAACGACGAGTGTAAATATGTTTTGGATCGCCATAAATATCGGTTCTTGAACCATATTCAGTGAAACGACCCCGATACATAATTGCTAACTCATCACACATATGTTTTACGACCCCTAAGTCATGGGAAATAAATAAATAACTCGTATTATATTCATCTTGGATACGTCTCATAAAGTTTAATACTTGTGCTTGTACAGATAAGTCCAAAGCAGAAACTGGCTCATCGGCAATGATTAATTTAGGATTAATCGCAACCGCTCTGGCTACGCCAATACGTTGACGTTGACCACCTGAGAATTCGTGTGGATATTTGTTTAAAGCATCTTCGGATAAACCGACAATATGCAGTAACTCAATCATTTTACGTTTTTCTTCTTCTGGTGTCATATTTTCAAAGTTACGTAATGGTTCTGATAAAACATCTGTAATACGCTTTTTAGGGTTAAAACTACTCATTGCATCTTGGAAAATCATTTGCACATTTCGACGATAATCAGATCGTCTTTTACGTGCTTCTGAAGTAATGTCTTTACCTTCATAGAAGATTTTACCGTCGGTAATTTTTTCTAATCCAATAATGGCTTTACCGATTGTTGATTTACCTGAACCTGATTCTCCTACTAATCCATAAGTTTTTCCTTCTTCGAAGACTAAGTCAACGCCATCAACTGCATAAACATAATCTGTAATACGGTTAAAGAAGCCACTTCTAATTGGATAATGGACTTTCAGTCCTTCTACTCTCATAAATTCTGCCATTATTTCGCCTCCTCTTCAAAGTGGAAGTGTTCATGACAGGTACAACGAACGAAATGACCTGGCACTACTTCGTGTAAGGTTGGATTTTCTTCATGAGCTTCTGATCCAATCCACGGAATACGTGGAGCAAAACGACAACCTTTTCTTGGTAATTTAGGTAGTGGTGGAACAATTCCTTGAATAACATGCAATTCACCTGATTCATCTTCTAAATTACTATCCGTTTGTGGGATTGAACGTAATAAAGAACGTGTATATGGATGTCGAGGATCATTGAATAAATCATGTACGGTTGCAATTTCAACGATTTGCCCTGCATACATCACGGCTACACGGTCAGCTGTTTCAGCTACAACTCCTAAGTCATGTGTAATTAAAATAATACCTGATTCAGTTTCTTCCTGAATATCATTTAATAAGTCCAAAATTTGAGCTTGGATAGTAACATCCAATGCTGTTGTAGGCTCATCGGCAATAATGATAGCCGGTTTACAAGCTAAAGCAATCGCTATAACCACACGTTGACGCATCCCACCGGATAATTCATGTGGATATTGTTTTGCTGTTCGTTGTGGATTCGCAATCCCTACTTGATCTAATAATTCTAAAACGCGTTTATGGCGCTCATTAGAATTTAACTTTGTATGATAAATTAAAGCTTCATCAATTTGAGATTCAATGGTCATCAAAGGATTTAATGAAGCTAATGGATCTTGGAAAATCATTCCGATTTCCTTACCACGAATACCATTAAAGGCTGCTTCATCATATTCAATAACATTTTCGTTTTGATAAATAATTTCACCAGTAATCTTTGTTACATTTGGGTTGTGTAATCCCATAATGGTCGTTGCAAGTGTACTCTTACCACAACCTGACTCTCCAACTATTGCTAATTTTTCATTTTTGAATAGTTGTAAAGAAACACCATCTACCGCATCATAATAATCATCTTTGATACGGAACCCAACATGCAAGTCTTTTATATCTAATAATAATTCTTGCTCATTCATGTTTTCCCTCCGTTCAGTTATACCTTATACTACTACGCTGTTAACGTCTCGATATATTGAACGGCATCGCCAACATTATCAAGTTGTTCTATTTTGTCATCATCAAATGTCACTTCAAATCGATTTTCTAATTCCATTACTAATTCAACGATATCCAATGAATCAGCACCTAAATCATTAAACGTCATTGTCGGAGTGACACTTTCTTCTTGAACATCAAAACGATCGATAATCATTTCTTTTACAATTTCGAATACATTTTCTTTAGTTCCCATTAATATACCTCCAACTAATTTTGCGTCTACACGCGCTAGTATACTCATACTATTTTACATACTAAATACTAAATTGTCTACCTAAAAATTAATTTAATTTAAGAATCCACTATTAGATTATGAGAAATTTTTAAAATGGTTAGCTATTTCTTCCACAACATTGCTTGTTAATATTTTATTTGCTTGTCTAATCGCATTGAAGATGGCTTCCTCATTAGAAGAGCCATGTGCTTTAATGACGGGCGCTTGTACTCCTAATAAAATAGCTCCGCCCTCTTTAGTGTCATCAAATTGATCTTTTAAATCACTCAATGCATCTTTGATTAATAATCCACCTAATTTGGATTTAAGGCCCGTATTTAATAATTGATTTTTGATTGCTTTAAAAATGGATTTAGAAGTTCCTTCCAATGATTTTAAAATAGCATTACCAGTAAAACCATCCGTAATGGCGATATCACATACACCTTGTAACAGTTCTTTTGCTTCGACATTGCCTATAAAATTTAATTCAGTTGCTTCTTTTAATAAAGGAAAGGTTGCTTTACTTAATTCATTCCCTTTGGTTTCTTCAGTACCATTATTAACTAAGCCTACTCTTGGTTTAGCGATACCGAACATGGCTTTGGCATAAAATGAAGCTAACACGGCAAATTGATATAAATTATTAGGTTTACAATCCGCATTTGCGCCTGCATCGGCTAAAATTAAATGTGGTGATTCAGGATTAAAAGTTGGTAATACTGGCATTAAACCTGGACGATCAATCCCTTTCATACGCCCAACGACGAGTAAACCACTTGCTAATAAAGCGCCAGTATTTCCGGCTGATAATAAAGCATCCGCTTTTTTCTCTTTTACATATTGTGCTGCCATTACCATTGAAGAACCTTTTTTACGACGCACCGCAGCCACAGGTTCATCATCACTTTCAACCACTTCATCGGTATGGACGATGGTGACTCTGTCTTCAACTGTTAATAATGGTTTTATTTGTGCTTCATCTCCAAATAGCAGTACTTCAATTTCGGGAAAAGTCGCGATAGCCTTATTGACTCCCTTTACAACTGCATTGGGAGCATGATCGCCTCCCATGGCATCGATTGCAATTTTAAACATTATATACCTTCTTTCTTAAACACATATTATCGTTTTTATCTTTCATTTAGGAAGTGGACAAGTATAACAAAATGAGATGATTTTCGCTTCAACTTCTAGCACTCACAGTCAGAAATTATTAACCTATTTTTTAGGTACTGTTTGATTTCTAATCAAAAAAGAGCTGAGCATTTACGTGTAATAATTGAATCAATTTTATCAAATTTTTGCCCATTTCAAACAAGCTAATAAAAATCTCTTCCTATTATATAGATAAGATTTATAAGTAATGATTTTATGTTCACTTAATGAAGTTATTTTACACTACTTTTTTAAATAGTTCATCTGATATGGTTATCATCAAAATAAGTTTTCAGATTTTGTCGTTTTCAAAAAAGTCATCACCATACAGTGATTTATTAATTATTATCTTGATTCGAAAATTACATTTCAATGATGGTAGAATCTTGCCAATCTTTTAAGGCTTGTTCTTCTTCATCAGATAAATGATGTAAATGATTTAAAAGTTCTTTGGCTTCTTGACGGGCAATCGCTAAAATATGCGCATCTTCGACCACATTCGCAAAATGAAATTGTGGTAATCCCGATTGGCTACGTCCCATAATATCACCAATCCCTCTAATTTTCATATCCTCTTGACTAATAAAAAAGCCATCTTGAGATTGGGTCATAATATCCAGTCGTGCTTCTCCTTGTTCAGTAGTAGGCGATCCGATGAGGTAACAATAACTTGGTAAATCACTTCGTCCGACCCGTCCTCTTAATTGATGTAACTGAGCTAAACCAAAGCGTTCAGCAGACTGAATCACAATGACTGTTGCGTTAGGAACATCGACACCGACTTCCACCATGGTAGTTGCCACTAAAATTTGGATCTGGTTATCATTAAATTGATCCATTACCTTTTCTTGTGCTTCTTTATCTAACTGTCCATGTAAGACGCCTACTTGATATTGAACAAAAACCTCGCTTAAATGATCGGCAATCTCGATTACATTATCAATCGACTGCATATTTTCTGATGCATCAATCAATGGCAACACATAATAAACTTGATGACCTGCCGCCAGTTCAATGTGCATGCGTTCATATACTTCATCTATTTTTCCTGCTTCTACTCGATGGGTAGTAATCGGTTTACGTCCACCTGGTAATTCATCAATGGTCGAAACCGACAATTCGCCATATAATGTCATCGCTAATGAACGAGGGATCGGAGTAGCAGTCATTTGTAATAAATTAACTGCCGTAGCATTTTTATTCAGTAAGGCTTGTCTTTGTCCAACACCAAAACGGTGCTGTTCATCGATAATGGCTAAGCCAAGCTGTTTGAATTGAACATTATCTTGAATGAGTGCATGCGTCCCAATCACAATTCGAATTCTACCCGTTTGTAAGCCTTCGATTAAAATTTGTTTTTCTTTTGCTTTTAAATTACTCACTAATAATTCTGCGTGTAAGCCCATCGGTTCAAATATCCGGTTAAAATTCTCATAATGTTGTTTGGCTAATATTTCAGTAGGTGCCATTAAAGCCGTTTGAAAACCTGCTTGAATCGTTGCTATCATCCCTAAAAAGGCCACTAAGGTCTTCCCACTTCCGACATCACCTTGTAGCATTCGTTTCATAGGATAAGGCGCCATTAGGTCATAACAGATTTCATTCACGGCTTTTTTCTGAGCATTGGTCAATTCATAGGGTAAGGTCTTAATAACACTTTTTAAATCTTCTACCTCATAAAAAATTCGTACACCCTGCTCTTGACTATCACGATAAGCAGCGTTTAATAAGCGCCATTGATATAAGAAAAATTCAAGAAAAATGATTTTGCGCGTTGCTTGTTTCTTTTGCACTGAGTCTTTTGGAAAATGCATTTGATACAAAGCTTGATTCAATGGGATTAAGCGATATTTATCATTTAAATATTGGGGAATAATTTCAGGAATCTGATGATAATATTCATCAAAACCAGCTTGAATTGTTTTTAAAATGGTGATTTGACGAATTCCCTGTTTGCTAGGATAAACACCGGCAATATTATTCTCCCCATCTTCATCAATTTTAATCATTTTCATGCCTAGTAAACTTTGTTGGTTACTTTGCCATTTACCATAAACCACTTTTGTTTGGCCTAATTCAAATGATTTTTTTAAATAAGGTTGATTAAAAAAAACAACTTGGATGACCTCAGTGTCAGACACAGCAAAACGAAATGATAAACGACTCTTGCCCCGACCATAATAATTGACCACCGGTGGTGATACAACTTGTCCTTTTAAGGTTACTTTTTCTTGATCCATAATTGTTTTTAAATCTCGAATTTGAAAATCTTCATAGCGAAAAGGGAAATAAAATAATAAATCTCGAATAGTTAGAATGCCTAAAGAGGCAAATTGTTGTACTTTTGCTGGGCCTACTCCTTTTAAGGTTCCAATACTATCCAACCAATCACTCACTGACCTTGCCTCCTCCCTTAAAATAACACAAAAGAGCCGGGTTGCCCCAGCTCTAACTATCATCCTTAATACACTACTCTGCTGAAATGATATAATTATATACCGGTTGATTACCTTCTACAATTTCAAATTCAACGTCTTCAAATCGTTCTTCTAATTCTTCAGCAATTTGATTTGCTTCATCGACTGAACCGTCTTCGCCAACAATAATCGTCACAATTTCAGTTTCTTCAGTCATCATTAATTTTAAAGTTTGGTCTAATGCAGTTGGAGCATCTTGTACGGATAACATAATTTTACCACTCACAATGCCCATGTAATCATCTTTGTTAATTTTAACACCATCAATTTCGGTATCACGAATAGAATAAGTAATTTGACCACTGGTTACTTGGTGACTCATTGCAGTCATTTGTTCTTTATTTTCTTCAATCGATGCATCCACATTAAAGGCCATTAATGAAGCAATTCCTTCTGGAATGGTAGTCGTTGGAATGACCACTGTTGGAACTTCTGCCACTTGCGTTGCTTGTTCTGCAGCCATGACAATATTCTTATTGTTAGGTAATAAGATAATTTTCTTAGCGTGTACTCTTTCAATTGCTTTAATAAAGTCTTCAGTAGATGGGTTCATGGTTTGACCGCCTGATAACACTTCGGTCACACCAAGTGAGCGGAATAATTCCATAATCCCTTCACCGGCTGCTACTGCGATAATCGCATATTCACGTTCTGGTTCCGTTGGTTTCGCCGGTTCCGCCGCTTGTTTAGCTTTTTCATTTAATGCTTTTTCATCATTTTCTAGACTACGCACTTGTTCACGCATATTATCTACTTTAATCTTAATTAATTCACCAAATTCTTGGCCTAATTGCATAATTTCCCCAGGGTTTTCAGTATGAATATGAACTTTTACGATTTCATCGTCGGCTACTACTAATAATGAGTCTCCTTTTTGATCTAAGGTATTTCTAAATTCATCATAATTAAATGATTTTATAGTAGTAGGTCCTTCCCCAATGCGCACCATGATTTCGGTACAGTAACCATACGTAATCTCTTCAAGGGTCATTGGATTTTCTGCACCCTCTTCAAACATTGCATGTGCATGAGCTTGAGCTTGTTGTGATAATTCATCCGCATCTTGGGCAATACTTGCTTCGCCTTTAAGTGCAGATAAGAATCCTTCATAAACACTTAATAAACCTTTCCCACCTGAGTCAACAACACCTACTTGTTTTAAAACGGGTAATAAGTCAGGTGTCTTGGCTAAAGATTTTTCAGCGCCTGTTACGATTGATTGCATTACTTCAATAATATTATCTGTTTTAGCCGCTTTTTTCTCACCACGAATAGCTGATTCGCGGGCAACGGTTAAAATGGTTCCTTCTACGGGTTTCATCACCGCTTTATAGGCAGCTTCGACACCACCGGCAAAAGCAGCAGCAAAGTCATTAGCATCTAAAGTATCTTTGTCTGTAATTGCTTGTGAAAAACCACGGAAAATTTGCGATAAGATAACACCAGAGTTACCACGTGCTCCCATTAATAAACCCTTAGCTAAAGCACCCGCTAATTCTCCTACTTTGTCAGATTTTGATTGTTTTAAATTTTCTACCCCAGAAGTAAACGACATATTCATATTCGTTCCGGTATCACCATCTGGTACTGGGAACACATTTAATGAGTTAATGAGTTCTATTTGATCATTTAGTCGTTGGCCACCGGCAATCACCATTGCTCGAAATTCGGCTGCAGTTATTTTTGTTAATTCCACTTGAATCCTCCTCGATTTTAAGACTTAGTCCACTTTAACGCCTTGAACATGAACATTGACATAACTTGTCTCAAAACCTAATAATTGTTCAACATTATATTTCACGGCTTGCTGAATATTTTGACAAATGACTGATATTTTGGTGCCGTATGTAACTAAAATATACACATCGACTGCTACATCATTACCCTGTTGGCTAATGACGACCCCTTTTGCATAGTTATCTTTTTTTAGAATTTCTGTAATATTATCGCGAATAACATTTTTACTAACCATTCCCACGACACCGTAATTATCGGTTACAGCTGCACCTACGACGGTTGCGATTACTTCGTTGTTTAATGTAATTTGACCATTTGGAGTTTGAATTTTAATAGCCATTTATATACGCCTCCTCAAACTTATGTTTTGTATCGTAATAATTTTACCATAACTAGTGATTAAACGCTATTTATTACGGATGAAATCTGTATGTTTTACAGAATAGGTGTCATTAAAACTTAAAACCAAACAATTAAACTCGCTCTACTTATCCCATACAATTTGGCTTGAATTGAAAGCATCTCAATGAATTTAGTCCTATCCAGTCATTATGACTCTTTTAACAAAAATAGGGACTGGCAATCAACAAGAATGTGTTTGCCTAGCCCCTATTAGTATATTGTGTTAATTATACACGTTCAATTTTACCTGATTTTAAAGCGCGAGCAGATACCCAAACTTTTTTAGGTTCTCCGTCGATCATCACACGAACTTTTTGTAAATTAGCGCCGAAACGTCGTTTGCTTTGATTCATAGCATGAGAACGAGTGTTTCCTGATTTAGCTTTACGACCAGTGAAATAGCATACTTTAGCCATCGTAATTCCTCCTTTATATCGCAGGAGCTGAGTCTCTGCTTTTTCATACCTTACAAATTTACCATAGTTTAGCTGTAAAGGCAAGATACTTTACAGACTTTTTTTGTTTTTTAAAAATTAATGATCATCTTGAACCCACATTACACCAATCATACCCTGAGTAAATGACAATTCAATCGCTGGTTGATTGGGAATAAACTCATTACTAATTAAAGCAGTCGGGGTCTTAAAATCCGTTGCTGGTAAATTGTATTGAGCACCTTTAATTTGCCACGAGCTAACTGGGGTTAAAGAAATGATCGATAAATACTTCGCTTGCGATGGATTCAATAATCGATGATGACCTGGTTGATAAAAGCGCGCTTGATGTTGAGTTTCAATAAAATGAAGCTTTTCAACCATGTTTTCAAAGCGCGGTTCCAATGCTAACCAAATATTGGCTAAAAAGTGGTCAACACGACCACCTCCACCTAAGGCCCCGTATATTGCAATCGTTTCATATTGAGAGTAATGCTCTTGCACATATAACAAAGCTAATTGCAAATCCGTATCATCTTTTTCAGATGGATAGCGATGAAGTGTTTGCGTATGTTCTTCAATGAAGGCTAACTCACTTGCACTAACTGAATCAAAATCACCGAAAGCATGAGTTAAAGTAAAACCGGCTTTTATTAAGCGATAGGCGCCACGATCAACCCCTATTAATATGTCTTCTTTTTTTATTCGCAACTGGTCTAGGGCTGGATTAGGACCTCCTGCGCAAATAATGACTTTTGCCATTCACATCGCTCCTTATTTACGTAAAGACTCAATCGCTTGTTGACGGTCCGTTGCGTTAAAAATATAGGATCCCGCTACTAAAACATCGGCTCCAGCTGCCAGACATTGTTGAGCAGTCATTTCATTAATCCCCCCGTCAACTTCAATTTCATATTGATATTGGTGTTGACTACGTAACTCTTTTAATTGACTAATTTTGGTTAAAGTCGATTCGATAAAACTTTGTCCTCCGAACCCTGGGTTAACCGTCATGACCAACACTAAATCAACTTCTGATAATACAGCTTCGATGGCGGACACTGGTGTGCCAGGATTAATCACCACTCCTGCTTTTTTTCCTAGTTGTTTAATCATTTGAATCACGCGATGTAAATGATGAGTGGCTTCGACATGTACCGTAATAATATCGGCCCCAGCATTGGCAACCATTTCGACATATCGTTCTGGTTGTTCGACCATCATATGCACATCAAATACTAAGTCGGTATGAGGTCTTAACCATTGATAGACCATCGGACCAAAAGAAATATTACCGACAAAGTTACCGTCCATTAGGTCTATATGTAAATAATCAGCACCATATTGTTCAATTTCTTTAATTTCAGCTAATAATTTGGTAAAATCCGCACTCAACATTGAGGGAGCTATTTTCATTTTTTATTTCTCCTTTTTACGATAAATCGGTTTTCTTTGTTCAATTTTTTGTAATATTTGACTATAATTTTCATATCGAGAGGTGGTAATTTCGCCGGTTTCAACCGCTTCTTTGACTGCACAGTTAGGTTCATTTTGATGTAGACAACCTCTAAAGCGACACTCGGCACTCTTGCGCCAAATTTCAGGAAAATACTGACTCAGTGCTTCTTTTTCAATTTGTGGAAAGTCAATTGCACTAAATCCAGGCGTATCTGCAAGAAGTCCTTGATATAAGCGATATAAAGTGACTTCTCGGGTCGTATGACGTCCACGATTTAAATAATCACTAATTTCGCCGGTAGCAATATCGGCTTTAGGTAATAAATCATTTAATAAAGTCGATTTACCCACACCTGATTGGCCCATCACGATGTAAATAGCATCTTTATTAACTACTGATTCTATTTCCTCTGCAAAAGTACTAATTTCTTTTTTAACGATGACTTGATAGCCAATCTTTTGGTATACCTCTTTAATTTCTTTCACTTTTAATTCTGCTGTCGCTTCACCTAACGCTTTTACTAATAAATCATATTTGGTAAGTAAAATAATCGGTTCAATTTGATGAGACTCAATCGATACTAAAAAATAGTCTAATAAATTATATGAAAATTCCGGTTCGACCAGTGACATCACAATAAACGCATCATCCACATTAGCCACTGGGGGTCTCACTAAACTGTTTTTTCTTGGAAATATCGTCACTAAACGACTTTCGGATTGACTATCATCAAGATCGATTTCGATTTCAACATGATCCCCAACCAGTGGTTTTACTTGTTGATGTCGAAATTTCCCTTTAGGTTTAGTGGCATATGAATGACCTTCAGACCATACATAATAAAAACCACTAATCGCCTGATAAATGATCCCTTTTTTCGTAATGATTTGCTTTTCTTTCACAAATTCCCTCCTCGTTTTATAAAAATAGACCACTACTGCCGACTCTAATCGGTCAATAGCAGTCCTGTCACTTCAACTATTGTTCTGGGTAAACAGCATTACTTTCCATATAAACTTCGCCATCTCTTAAAATACGATACTGACCGACACCATCATTCTTAATAAAGAATTTTAATTGAACGGTCGTTGTTTCGGTTATTTCAAAACTACGATGTAAAGTATTAATATTGTTTTGTGAATCACCAATATAGACATCGATTACATTTGGTAATGGCTTTTTCATTTCCAAATCAGTATCTGCATAAGTCGGTAAATATTCAAGCGTGATGGTCTCGGTATGTTGTAGAACCACTTCTTCTTGTGCACCTTGTGAGACAACGACTGAAATAGTATCACCTGGAACTAAAGCTGTACCACTCGCAGGGTCTTGGCTAATAACTTGATCAGCGGATATATAATCATCATAAGCATAGGTGACATCAACATTTAAACCATATTCATCTGCAAAGTTTTGCACCATGGATAAAGGTAAATTATTAAAATCTTGCATAGAAATACTATCCGACATTTGTCCTACTGTAAAGGTAATCGTAGTATCAGTTGGTACAACCTTTGAGCCAGGCTCAACGCTCTGGTCTAGAATAACCCCAACTTGACTTTCATCATTGGTCGCCATTCCGCGTCGCACCACAATAAAGTTAGCATCCGTCAATTCTTTACGAATCGGTTCATAAGCTTCCCCAATATAATTACCAATTTCAACTTGCTCTTTGCCATTACTTACCACTAAGTTAACAGCACTATTTTTTTCAATACGTGAATTGGCTTCCGGTTTCGTTTCAATAGCCGTTCCCGCTGGTAAGGTCTTATCCCACTGGGGAATAATTTGATTGACGTTTAAATTATTTTCTTCTAGTAACTTTATCGCTTCTTCTTGCGTTTTATTGTATACATCCGGTATCGTTACAAAACGGGTGGTCTGACCATAGACATAATAGGCACCAAGTAATAAAAGTACTAGTAATAATAGCCCCACTAACCAACGCACGAAACGATAATTTTTGCGAACAGGTTCAATCGGTGGGACGACATCAAAACTAGGTACTAATTCTTCATCCAAAGGTTCTGGCGCTTCCATTTTTTCATCTAAAGCTTTATGAGCTGAAGATATAGGTTTAATTGGTTTTAAAACCGTCGTCTCAGACATATCCTTTGGTACAAAAAGTGCTTCATTCATACGATTAGCACTTAAACTAGTGGTCAAGTCTTGATGCATTTCTTCGACAGAATTATAGCGATCGGCTGGATTTTTTGTAGTCGCTTTTAAGACCACATTTTCCAAACTTTGTGGCACATAATCGACCGTATCTTTCACACGGGGAAAGGCCTCTTGGAAATGCTTAAGAGCAATCGACACCGCCGATTCACCATTAAAGGGAACGGTACCTGTTATCAATTCATATAATACGACCCCAAGGGCATAAATATCTGATTTAATCGTTGCACTACTACCACGAGCTTGTTCTGGTGATAAATAATGAACCGAACCTAATAATGTATTCGTTTGAGTAATACTGGTGTCCGATAAGGCAATCGCAATCCCAAAGTCGGTAATTTTCACTTCATTATTTTCCGTGATTAAAATATTTTGCGGTTTAATATCACGGTGAATAATACGGTTTTTATGGGCAATTTCAATAGCTGACAAAATTTGACTCATAATCGAAACCGTTAATTCTAATGAAAGTGGCGCATTTTGTTTAATAAAGGACTTTAAATCTGTTCCCTTCACATACTCCATTACAATATATTGTTGTTGATCGGTCTCATCGACATCATAAACTTCAACAATATGATGATGTAGTAATTGACTAGCAGACATCGCTTCTCTTTGGAAACGACGTATCGCATCTTTATTATCCTGGAAGTCAAATCGTAAAACTTTAACAGCAACATCGCGATCCAGGATTAGATCACGTGCTAAAAACACATTAGCCATGCCACCTTGACCAATAACATCATTTATCTGATAACGATCCGAGAGTTTATCTCCTATTTCAATCATGCTGACACCTCCTCATTTGAGAATTCAGATGCTAAAATAACGGTAATATTATCAGTGCCTCCCGCATTATTTGCGGCTTCAATTAATTTTTCAGGAAAATCATCTGCAAAACGATCCTGATTAAACATTTCAAGCAATTGTGTATCTTCTACCATATTGGTTAAGCCATCTGAACAAAGCATCAGCATTTCTACTTGTTCCAATGGAATTAAGTTGCTTTCAGCTTCAACATCAGGAGTGCCACCAATTGATTGAGTCACCACATTGCGTTGCGGATGCATTTGGCCTTCTTCTTTCGTAATTTCACCTGTTTTAATCAAGACATTGACTAAAGAATGGTCTTCGGTCACTTGACGTAATTGGCCTTCTTTGTAGACATATGCCCGGCTATCCCCTACATGTACGATAACTAATTGATCCTCAACTACAATAGCCGCAACTAAGGTCGTTCCCATGCCTTCCAGTTGACTTTCTGACTTCGATTTTTCATAAATATATAAATTAACGGCTTCAATTTGTTCTTTTAACCACGTTTGAATATTGGTTAAATCAAATTTTTCTTCAGTTTGAACAAAGCGCTCCCCTAAAAACTGAGTGGTTTGTTTACTGGCGACATCGCCCGCTTGATGCCCTCCGACACCATCACATAAAATAAATAATACTTGCTGATGTTGATTTGTAAAATAATCAGCATAGTCTTGATTTGATGAACGTTTTCGTCCAACATTTGAACGGACTTTGATTTTCATCCTTTCACCTCTCATATAAACCTCTGTTTATTTTTTAACGAAACGACTAATAAAGAAGCCGTCTGTATGATATTGATGCGGCCAAACTCTAATTTGACCCGCTGAATTAAGTAAATCTGCTGGTAGTAATTCTGTTGGTTGGATTGGATCTAATAGAAATTCTGCATGATTGGCTAGAAATTGGTCGACCATTTGCTCATTTTCAATCGGTGCTAGTGTACATGTACTATATACTAACACCCCTCCAGGTTTTAATAAACTTGCGACATGATTTAATAGTTCAGCTTGAATCTTTGCTAACTCAACTAAATCTTGTGCTTGTTTTTCATATTTTATTTCTGGTTTTCGACGCATCAAGCCTAAACCGGAACATGGAGCATCCAAATATATTGTATCATATAATGCATTATTTTTCGGCAAAAATTTTGAAGCATCGGCCTGTTGGGTGGTCACTTTTTCTGCTAGACCCATTCGTTGTAAATGTTGATCCACTTTCTTTAATTTATGGCTCGATAAATCCAAAGCAGTCAAATGGCCTGTCGTTAATAATTGGGCAATATGAGTCGCTTTACCACCAGGTGCTGAACAAGCATCTAATATCTGCTCTGTTCCGGTTATTTTTCCTAATGGTGCGACTAACATGCTGGACTCATCTTGAATGGTCACGCGTCCTTCTTTAAAGACATTAGAATGAATTAAATCACCACTTTGTACGATTAAGCCATAAGGTGATACCTTACTAGGTTCAGTGATCACTTGTTCGGTTTGTAATTGTTGCTGAATCTCTTGACGCTGATCAATATTCGCAATCACTCTCGCTGATAAGTGGGGTGTCTCTAATAAACTTTTTAGTAATGATTCTAACTGATCACTTTGATCCCCTAACCAGTGTGAAAGTTGCTCGACTAACCATAATGGCATGCTATATTGAATACTCAAATAGTCATAGAATGCCGTTGCTTTATCGGGTAATTCCCTTAATGGTTGGCGATTAAATTGTCTCAAAATGGCATTAACAAACTTGCCTAAGCCACCATGCCCATTCGTTTTCGCAATTTCGACTGCTTCATTTAAAACGGCATGATCTGGGACTTTATCTAAAAATAATAGTTGATAAATACTTAAGCGAAATAAAGAAGCAATCCAAGTATCGATTTTCTTGCCCTTGAGATAAGGTTCTAAATAATAATCTAACGTTAAGCGACGTTGCACAACACCATAGACTAATTGTACCAATAATTTTTGATCCAATTCATTCAAATGAGTATGTTGTAAGGTTTGATCGATTAAAACATTCGAATATTGATTTTCATATTCAATTTGATGAATCAGTTTGAGCGCCTGCCATCTAACATTTTTAGCTAATTGTTTTTCACTACGTTGTTTTATTTTCATTAGCTGTCACTCTATTCAAATCGTTGACCGATTAAATCTTCAGCATCCATTCCGTTTAAGAAAGTAGCTGCATCCATTCTTCTTTTACCGCTTGGTTGTAATGATGTAATCGCATAATAGCTTTCTTGGCATTGGACAATTACTTGGTCATCTTCTACGGCTACAATCGTCCCTGGTGCCACCGTTTCCGTTGTGGCATAAGCGATCGGTTGCCCTTCCCACACTTTTAAGCGTTGACCATTCCACATAGTATAAGTGGAAGGAAATGGTCGAAAAGCGCGGACATGATTATGTACTGCCGTTGCCGATTGCGACCAATCAATTTTTTCTTGTTCCTTAGAAATAGTGGGAGAGAATGTAACCAACTGCTCATCTTGTTTAATGGGTGTTAATTCTCCAGCAAATAATGGTGGTAATGTTTCTAATAATAAATCGCGCCCTATTATTGCCAAGCGTTCGAATAATTGACCGACATCATCATTGAAATGGATAGGAGTCTTAGCTTGTGCTAAAATATCGCCCGCATCCATTTCTTTTTCCATATACATAATTGAAATACCTGTTTCCTCGTCACCTTGCCAAATCGCATAATGAATCGGTGCCCCACCACGATATTTTGGTAATAGTGATGCATGCACATTAATGGCTAAATATTTTGGATGTTTTAATAATTTGGTCGGCACAAATTGACCATAAGCAGCCGTGACAATTAAATCAACGTCCATGGCTAATATTTGTTCCATCTCTTCTGATTTACCTAGTTTTTCCGGTTGGAAGACAGGAATTTGATGACTCAATGCTACTTCTTTTACTGGTGAAGCGGTTAATACTTTTTTACGACCAACAGGGCGATCTGGTTGAGTCACAACGGCAATCACTTCATATAATGAGGATTGTGCTAAAATCCCTTTTAAAACTGTTGCTGAAAATTCAGGTGTCCCCATAAAAATAATTTTCTTCATATAATTTACCTCCTCTAAATAAAATGATATGGTTCATGGTCAATTGAAACATAAAGACCTTGCCGTGATTCATTTTGAGCTTGATTGACAATTTCACTAATTTTATTTTGAATGAATTGCTTATCTTTATACTTGAGTAATAATTGAAAATAATAAACGTCGTTGATGCGCGCAATAGCGCCTCTTGATGGGCCTAACAATAATAATTGTTGTTGTTGTTCTAGTGATGGATTGGATAATAATTGTTTCAACTGATGGATTTTACGTTCAGCCATCCCTTGATTTTTACTGGAGACAGTGACTAAAGTTGTAAAATAATAAGGGGGATAATTTCCAATATGACGCCGTTTCATCTCGTATTTAAAGAAATTTTCATAATCGTGCGTCTTGACCAATTGCATCACATAATGATCGGGATTGTAGGTTTGAATGATGACTTTCCCCTTTAATTGACCACGTCCGGTCCGTCCTGCTACTTGCGTTAATAATTGAAAGGTCTTCTCACCCGAACGAAAATCTGGTATGTTAAGGGCCGTATCCGCATTGATAACACCGACTAAAGTAACATTTTCAAAATCAAGCCCCTTAGCAATCATTTGTGTTCCCAATAAAATATCGGCTTCTTTATTAGCGAATTGTTTTAATATCCGTTCATGGTTCCCTTTTCTTCTAGTCGTATCATTATCCATACGTAAAATTCGCGCATGGGGGATTAATTCTGCTAAAGTCTCTTCAATTTTTTGGGTTCCTGAACCTAAACTGCGAATATGTTGACTACCACATTGAGGACATTCAGTTGGTACCATTTGTTGATAATCACAATAATGACATTTCATGCGATGTTCACTCTTATGATAGGTCAAAGAAATATCACAACGAGGACATTGAACAACATGTCCACATTCGCGACATTGCATATAAGATGCATACCCACGACGATTTAATAACAATACGATTTGTTGTTTTTGACTAATGGCTTGCTCGATTGCTTGTTGTAAGGATGGCGATATCTCGGTATAGGTCTTCGAAACTAAGACATTGGTCATATCGATTAATTCTACTTCCGGTAATTCAGAAAAGTTTGCTCGTTCACTCATCATAACGAGTTGATAATGATTAACCTGAGCCCGAGCTCGGCTTTCTAATGATGGGGTGGCACTTCCTAAAACAACTGGACATTGATGATATTGACTCCGCCATAAAGCGACATCACGCGCATGATAACGTGGATTATCGGATTGTTTATAAGTCGTTTCGTGTTCTTCATCAATGATGATAATACCAATGTTTTTTAATGGTGCAAAAATTGAAGAACGGGCTCCGACCACAATCGTCGCTTCACCTTTAATAATTCGCTGCCATTCATCGTATTTTTCCGTAGTAGACAAACCAGAATGTAAAACTGCCACTCCTTTTTGGAATCTGCCTACCACTCGATTGACCATTTGTGGAGTCAAGGCAATTTCTGGTACTAATAATAAGGCCGACTGCCCTTGTTGACGGGCTTTTTCCATTAATTGTAAATATACTTCGGTCTTGCCACTACCGGTAACGCCTTCTAGTAGAAAGGTTTTAGCTTGCCCTTTTTCTACAGAAGCCACAATGGTATCATAAGCGCTTTGTTGGTTAGGTCTTAATGTTTTGGCTGTCGTTTGAATAAATTCCTGGTCCTTTAATGGATTACGGTAAACAGCCACTTCAGATTTGATTAACCATCCTTTATCAATAGCGGTATTTACAACAGTACGGCTGAGACCGGTGATTTCACAAAAATCTTGAATCGCAATCGGATAAGTTATTTTCGGATGATAGATTAAATAGTCAAGCAATTGTTGTTGTTTTTTAGCCGCTCTGCTTAAATTTTCAGAAACGGCTTTATATTGTTGTTCATCCAAAGCTCTATCGATCACTTGCACCATTTTGGTTGATTTTCGATCTAAAACTCGATTTTCTAGTTCGATGGCCTCTTGATCAATTAATGCTTTTATTTGATTTGGTGTTAACATCGTTTCGAGCATCGTTTTTTCAATTTCATGATTTTCAATCAAAGTATTAGTCAAGGCTTGAATTTGATCATGATTATGAATTAGAAAATACGATTCATATTTTACTTTTAATAAATTAGGTAACATTGTTTGTAAAACAGCAATTCTAAAAGCCTGCAAATGATTGGCTAAGTAATCACTTAATTCGATTAATTCTTGATTCAAAAAACTACGATAATCTAATAATTTGCTAATTGGTTTTAAGGTTCCAGTAAAACTCGTTTCATCTGAAAAACCAACCACAAATCCCAGTAATTGCCTTGGACCAAAAGGCACTTCAACACGCATACCTAATTGAATGGCTTCTTCCCACTGTTCGGGGACTAAATAGTCAAATTCTCGATTAACTTGAGCGACTGGAATATCGATAATCACTTTAGCAAGCATTAAATCACCACCTTCATAACTATATATGCTATCACAAAAAATCTTTTAAATATAGATATAAATACGTTTGCTTAGAAAAAAACCATCAATTTATCTTTATTAATAATACCCTTATCCAAGATAAAAAAACTACCCTCATCATATTACTAAGGATAGTTTAACAGAAATATTTTATAATACAGAAATTTTACTCGCTGTTTCCACATAATGATCATTAAAATGCGTTTTCCAATAAACCCATAAAAGCAATAAAATATAAAGGGTACTCTGTGTTAAGGCCATCACATTTGGATCTTTCAATAAGAAGCCCAGTAGCATCGCGATCAAAGTGGGAAGGCCAAAAGTATTGAGTGATAACTGTAAAGCCTCATTAAAGTTAGCAATCGTAAATATTTTTCCAAACTTCGTTAACCAAAGTAAAAAAGCTGTCCCTAATAATAAACCAACGAAGTTAAAAAACATTAAAAACCACACATTAATAAAATTAGTTAGCACTATCGATAAACGATTGGCTTGGAACCAATGTTGAGACAATAAAGCAATCAGTTCTTCTTTATCTGCCACCGTGGTTAATGGTAGCTCTTCAATATAGGTTTGTTTAATTTCGGGATTCTTTCCTTCTTTAATAATAAAGCCATCTGGAGCAATTAAGATGGAGTTTTCTACTAGAGAATCACTCTCTACCTCATTGATAGAAGGAATAAATTGACTGGTTTCAGCAACTGTTCCCTGTTCTACCATTTGATTAAATTGTTGAACAGTGTCGTCATGCATCGTTGCTAAAGCATTCGGTACAAAATCATTTAAATTAGCCGATTGAATTTTTCCTAACTGAACCGATAACGGCATCAACATTAAACCATTAAGCAACAATACAATTAACAGTATTTGCCACCAAATTAATTGTTGACGATTCTTAAAAATTTTCTTCGCCGAAAAGATATTTGTAAAGTAATTAATTGGAAATACTTTGTTCATTATAATCACCTCATTCTACATATTATAGCATTTAAAAAAGAAAAAAATGGACATGAAGTAGAAAATCAAAAGATTTTCACTTCGTTTGCCCACCCTTATTTTCTTAACAAATTTTAAATCAATCGTCGATTATGTTTCTAAAAAATACAAAGTAGTGAAAAACTCATTGTTTCAAACATCCATGTTCTCGATTGATTAACCTTTTGTTCCACCCTTAGTCAAACCAGTAACAAAGTTCTTTTGTAAGACAAAGAATAGAATTGATATTGGCACAGCAATTAAAATAGAACCGGCCGCAAACAATGCTACTTTTTGGTTACGTTGGTCATTAATAAATGTTTGTAAACCAGGAGCTAAAGTATATAATTCTTCTTTACGTAATAAGAATTTAGATAACATAAAATCTCCGAATGGTCCCATAAATGCCCATAAAGCTTGTACAGCGATCATTGGTCGTACTAATGGTAACACAATTTGCCAGAATCTTCTAAAATGTCCTGCCCCATCTAAATTGGCTGATTCATCTAAATCATAAGGAACTGTATCGAAGTACCCTTTCATTAACCAAGTATTCATTGGAATACCACCACCAATATAAATTAATGATAGGAACCAGAATTGGTTAATAGCTTTCATCAAGAGTGCCATTACGAAGAAGGCTGTTAAGGCTGCCATCGTCGGCACCATTTGTACAATTAAGAAGAACATTAAACTATTTTTACGACCAAAGAAGTTGTAACGACTATAAGCATAACCAGCTAGGGTTACAGCCATAACTTGCACTACCATGGTACTAACTGCAACGATTAAAGTATTTTTATACCATTGTAAATAATAGGTCTCTTCAAATAATCGTTTAAAATGATTCAAGGTCCATTTTGAATTAAAATTCAAATCAAATGCGGTAATATTCCCTGCTCTAAAAGCAGAACTAATCGTAATTAATAATGGATAAATAATGATAATCGATAAGAGAATCATATAAAAATAAGTAAAGAATTGTCCCAAAAACTTTTTGAATTTGGCAGATGCAAATAATTTTTTCATGTTGATTATCCCTCCATTTCAAAAGCTTTTGTACGCTTAAAGACGATTAACGATACTGAAATAACCACTACTGAAATAATCAGTGTCAAGGCTGCCGCAAATGAGAATTGCGGTGAAGTTCCAGTTGTTAACTTATAGATCCATGAAATTAAAATGTCGGTAGCACCAGCGCCGCCACCCACTGATCCAGGTCCACCATTGTTAAATAGATAGATCATCGTAAAGTTATTAAAGTTACCTGTATATTGAGTTAAAAATGTTGGAGCAGCAACAGAGAAAATTACAGGTAAAGTAATGGAAGTGAATCGTTTAAAAGCATTCGCTCCATCAATTTTGGCTGCTTCATATAAATCTTCGGAGATAGATTGAAGAATACTGGTTACCATTACATAAATATAAGGGAACCCTAGCCAACCTTGAACCATAATAATCGCAACTTTGGTCCAAAATGGGTTAGTTTTCCAGGCGATTTTTCCAATTTCAACAAATGGAATTAATTTGTTAATAAACGGAATTACTTGTGTATTCATCGCACCAATTGAGTCATTAAACATATTTGAGAACGTTAAAATTGTAATAAATGCTGGAACAGCCCATGGTAATAAGAAAATTACCCCAAAAATACGTTTGAATTTAATAAATGGTTGGTGAGCTACAACAGCTGTGAAAATACCGAGAACAATTTGTAAAGTAGTCGCACATAATGTCCAAATTAACGTCCACATAAATACGGATGTAAAGGCATCTCTAAAGGTACTTAATGTAAATATATTTGCGAAGTTTGCAAAACCAATCCAGTCTAATAATTTTGCTGGTGGCATATTTTTAAAATCATAATTTAAAAATGCTGTAAATAAAGTGACTAAAACTGGAAAAATAATAGCAAAAGTCATAAAAATATATGCCGGAACAATTAATAAATAAGGAAACCCATTATCTAAAATATTATCGATATGTTCTTTAAATGTTTGATTAACTTTAAATCCTTCATTCCAAAGATTCGCAATGCGTTTAGCATCTATCATATTGAAAATCAAGAAGATTAAGAATACGACCGTAATGATAATTTGTAAAGTACCAATAATCATTAAGAATAAGGAGTTATCACCTTTTACCCCCGGAGTATCCCCTAATGTAATAAAGTCAGTCAACGCACCAAAACCAAAACTTACTAATTCATAAACAAACAACCCGGTAATCCCTAAAAAGGTTAAGCCTTTGATCAATTGTTTATTATATATTTGACCTAGTCCTGGAATCAACGACAAGAGCATCGCTAATGTCGGATTTTGTTTTTTGGCTGTCTGACTCATAAAATCACTCCTTTAAATAAAATGCTGTTTAACTATTAATATCTGGCAGAAGATCAACCTCTGCCAGATAAAAACTTACGATTCACGAAATTTTAATACTTTTGTTCGATTGATTGTTTGATTAATTCAACAGCAGCATCAGCAGCTTCTTGAGCTGATTTATTACCTGAACCAGCATCGAACATTAAGTTTTCAGCACCTGACCATACTTCACTCATTTGTGGAATATTTGGCATTGGTACAGCGTTTGAATAAACATCGATAACCGCAGTTGTTAATTCATTACCAGCTTCAGCAGCAACTTTACGAGCTGCTTGGTTAGCAGGGATTTGTCCACTTTCTTCATACATAGCTGTTTGCATTTCTTCAGATGTTACCCAATTTAAGAATTCTTGTGCTAATTCTTGTTTGTCAGTAAATGCTGAAACTACCCAACCTTTACCACCAGCAAATGGTTTATATTCTTCACCATTTGGTAATGTAGGGATTTTAGCAACGCCGTAGTTAACGCCTGCTTCATTAAGAGCAGCAGCTTGCCATGGTCCGTCAATAATCGCAGCAGCTTTACCATCAGTAAATTGTTGCATTACAAAGTCACTTACAGAAGAAACATCTAACATACCTTGTGGCCATACATTTTGGAACCAGTCCACTGCATAGTTAATACCTTCTACTGCCCCTTCAGAGTTTAATCCTAAGTCTTCGTAGTTAGTACCATCTTCACCAAATACATAACCACCATATCCAGCTAATAAACCGTAGCTATGGTAGAAGTTAGTCCATTGAGCTAAGAATGCTGTAGATTTTCCATCTTCCCCAGCAAAAGCATACTTTTCATCTTTAGTCAATTCACGTAATTCATCAAAAGTTTTTGGCGCTTCAGATAGTAAGTCTTTGTTATAGTATAAAACAATTGTTTCGATAACAGCTGGCGCACCATAAACAACACCATCTGTTGATACTTGTTGTTTATCTGTATCATCATAACCTGCTTCTTCATTTAACGTTACTTCGTTAATTAAACCTGTTTGAGCTAATGAACCGATACGGTCATATGGTGCAATTAAAACATCTGGAGCAGTTCCAGCAGGTCCATCTAATGCTAAACCATCAATTTTCTCAAACATATCAGCATCTAATAATTCTACTTTCACACCATATTCTTCTTCGAATTTAGCGATGTGATTTTTTACATAGTCATATTCTCCGGCTGCAGAAATAACTAATGTTTCTTCTTGAGCATCAGCTACTAATACACCAGTTGATACTAATGTAGTTAAAGCTGTAACTGTAGACAAAGTACCAATTGCCAATTTCTTCAAATTCAATTTCATAATTGAAACCTCCTAAATATTGCGTAAATCGCTTTCTTAACTATATTATCTTATATAATTGAAAATAAAACAATAGGTTTTTAATTCTGTTATCGGTAACAGAATGATAGTCATTATTAAAACCCGTTATTGTATCGTGACTCGATTTAATATTTAGCTATTTAATCATATTTTTATGAAAAGTTATCATTTGTTTCAAAAAACTTTATGCTTATTTTGCTTTATACGAATAAATTATCATCAGTTTTCATCAGCGAAAAAAAAAGAGTGGGTAAACAATATAAAATCAAAAGATTTTATATTGTTTATCCACCCCCGCACAGTTGGGAGTGGACAAGAAGTAG
>NZ_BCQX01000010.1 GCF_001552295.1 Globicatella sanguinis NBRC 15551
CCTTTTTATTTTATCATTCTCTCGCCTAAAGAATAATCTTTCAAACGAACTTTGAAGTGGACTAGATCTAGAAAATCATCTTTAGTTCGCTTCATTTGTCTAGCATCGAAAAGTCTGGGCCACTCAAATACTGCACCATGAATGAATCAAGTTTAAATGTTAATATCCAACCTCTCGTTACTACTCTCCACAACCTTTTGTAATCTATTATTAATACCTGTTCAAAATGAACACATTTTAGCTCAATCTTGATTAAAAATCGCCCGTTTTTCGATAAAAAAAATTTTGTTTTTGAAAAAGTCTAAAAACCTATCCAAAATGAACAGGTCTGACAAATATTTTGGGTTTAAGACTAAAAAATACAGTCCTTTTCTAATCGAACTCCAATCATCTCTTTAGCAAATCCTATCCCCTATTCATTAAAGAATCAATTTATATAGAAACATCCTGAACCTCAACTTTCACCACATAAAAAAAGCTGAAAGACTTCTCCCTAGTCTTTCAGCATTGATTATTTATTAAGCTTCGGTTATCACTTCGTAGATGAGCGGTTCTTTTTTAGCAGAATCACTAATCGTTACCGCATCATACAAACGTTGTTTAACTTCTTCAACGTCTTCTCTATTACTATAAATCGTTAATAAGGCATCGCCTTTTTGTACTTTGTCGCCTACTTTTTTATGTAGAATTAAGCCAACAGCTGGATCAATCGTATCTTCTTTCGTTTCACGACCCGCACCTAAAACCATTGCCGCTTCGCCCACTTTATTCGCGACCCAATTACTTACCACACCGTCTGTTAAAGCTGGCAAATCAATCTTATATTGGGCTTGTGGTAATAAGGTGACATCGTCAGCAATCTTTTCATTGCCACCTTGATGTTTGATAAATTGTTTAAAGGTTGCTAAAGCCTGTCCATTCTCAATTTGAGTTTGTAACATCTCTTTACCTTCTTCTAATGTTGATACTTTATTAGCCGCCATCAACATTTGCGCCCCTAAAACTAAACATAATTCTAGTAAATCAGCCGGTCCTTGTCCTTTTAAGGTTTGAATCGCTTCTTCCACTTCTAAGGCATTTCCAATCGCATACCCCAATGGTTCATTCATATTCGAGATAACAGCTAAAGTTTTACGACCGACTTGGTTCCCGATTTTTACCATGGTTCGAGCCAATTTTTCTGCTTCTTCAACCGTCTTCATAAAGGCCCCTTCACCGACTTTTACGTCCAAAACAATCGCATCGGCACCTGCCGCAATCTTTTTACTCATGATGGAACTGGCAATTAAGGGAATCGATTGAACGGTACCGGTCACATCACGTAAAGCATATAATTTTTTATCCGCTGGCGTTAAATTCCCTGATTGTCCGACAACGGCTACTTTATGTTGATTGACCAAGTCAATAAATTCTTCGATTGGAATTTCATAACGAAAGCCTTCAATAGCTTCGAATTTATCGACGGTTCCACCTGTATGTCCTAATCCACGTCCACTCATTTTTGCTACTGGTACGCCACATGAAGCGACTAATGGTGCTAAAACCAAGGTCGTAGTATCGCCGACACCCCCGGTAGAATGTTTATCGACTTTGACCCCTTCAATGGCTGACAAATCAATTTGGTCGCCACTTTCAGCCATGGCCATTGTTAAGTAACTGGCTTCTTCCTCGGTCATGCCTTTAAAATAAATAGCCATCGCAAAGGCACTCATTTGGTAATCAGGGATACGTCCATCAGTAAAACCTTCAATAATAAAGCGAATTTCAGCTTCTGTTAAAGCTTGTCCTGCTTGTTTCTTTTCAATTAATTCAACCATTCTCATTTTATTCACGTCCTTATTTTCAACTTATCTAGTTGTACTAGGCTTCATTGACAGCTCCTAATACTTTTAAATCTACCACTAAATCTTATTGTTGACCTTCAATCACTTCAACCGTCCCATCGTTTTTGGCTACTAAAATACGATTCGGATAGTTAATGAATAATCCATGTTCCACAACCCCTACCATCGATTTTAACTCGTGGGCAACTTGTTGTGGTTGATCGATTCTACCTAAGTGTAAATCAATGATATAGTTACCTGAGTCGGTCACAAATAATGAATCTTTACCCTTTTTACGGAAAGATGGGTTCATGCCAGCATTTTCAAAGGCTCTAAAAATATTCCAACTGCCTGTTTGAATCACTTCTACTGGTAAAGGAAAGGTACCTAAATAATCGACGACCTTTTCTTCTGTTACTATCCAAATAATTTCATGACTATTTTCAGCGACGATTTTCTCGATTAAGTGAGCACCACCGCCACCTTTAATGCCTGACATCGAAGGTAAACATTCATCTGCACCATCCACTAATAAATCAATGGAATTAACTTCATCCAATTGTGCTAGTGGAATACCCAATTCTCGTGCTTGTATTTCGGTTTGTTTGGAAGTAGGAACGCCCACAATATTTGGCAATTCACCGTTTTTAACTCTTTGTCCCACTTCATCAACAAACCAGTAGGCGGTTGATCCTGTTCCTAAGCCTACTACCATCCCATCTTGAACATATTCAGCTGCCTTGCGTCCGACTAATTCCTTTGGATTCATTCCTCAAGCTCCTTTTCATTTCTTAAGATTTTATGTGCCCAATCAATTAATAAAATAGTATTTTCTTTATCTGTAAAATCATAAGTCGTACCATATTTACGCAGTAATCTTTCATTGTCATCATCTAATGGTACATGATCAATCGATGCCAAGCGCTTTTGTTTTACTTTTGATACCAGACTCTCCATTAACAGTAAGCGTTTAAATTGAATCGCTCCACGATAATGGAAGAATTCGACCTTCTCAATGGTTGCATCTTCAAAGTTATTGTCTAATATATCTTTAAAGTCGGTTAACTTAGGATTGGATAATCCCACTGTAAATAAAGCCCAATGTTTATCGGGATATTGTTTAACCCATTGTTCATATATGGTTGCGTCAGATAATTGACCTTCCAATAAGCAAGAACCTAAGATAATAATGTCATAACTAGCCAAGTCTTCTACTGAAACTTGAGCACTATCCACCACAGGGCAGCGTAATTTTTTTGAAATTTCAATTGCATATTTTTCAGTCGAACCGTAACGAGAACTATGAATCACGATTATCTCCATCCATTATCACCTCTGTTTTGAAAATACTTTCACGTTTACCATTATATCATATAGCAGATTGTTTCTAAAAGCTAGTATTCTATCAATTTTTTTAAAATCGTTTAGGTATTAACTAATTTCTGTTATAATGATATTAACTTAGAAAAAAGGAGAGAGTTTATGGCACCAAAAATGAAATTTAAATGTCCCGTTTGTCATCATGAAATAGAAAGACAATTCGATATCGCCATTAACACCCGTTTAAACCCTGATTTAAAAGAAAAATTATTAGACGGTACTTTATTATTATTTGAATGCGAACATTGTGGCGCTAAGCGTCATATTTCATCTCAGTTCTTATATCATGACCCAGACAAAAAACTACTGTTCCATGTTGCACCGCAATATAATGAACAACGTGAAGCGATTCAAGCACAATTAAATGATTTAATTAATAGTTTTCCCGTTTCAGTTGATGATTATGAAATGCGTATTATGTTAAATATGGCTGATTTAATGGAAAAAGTGCAAATTTTTGATTATGGTTTTAAAGATACTGAAATTGAGATGGTTAAAATGTTAACCGATGGCTTATTCGCCAAAGAAAATCCTACTGCTCAAGTGAAAAATCGTTACTTCTTCATTAATCAAGAAGGTCAACCAAAGTTTTTATATGTAACGGATACTAACCAACTGATGGTCGATTGCCATGAACGATTACTGACTTTCATTCGCGATAAATTTAAACGTGCTTTGAAACAAGATACTAAAGGTCATTTCCGCATTATTAATCATGCATGGGCAGAAAATATTTTACAAAATAAAGAACCGGAAGGTTTTATCTTACCAGAAGATTAAGCACATTTCTCAGCTAAATGATTTAAAAAGTGAGGCTTAGGAAACACGGCTATTTCCATTTGGTTTCATCTTATTGATAGTGCAGTGGTTGAGAGATTTTAAATTATGTGGAAGTAGGCTGACGAAGCGAGAATCATCCGATTGTCGACTTCTTGCCTACTCGCACTTTTTTTATTTTCTTCACTGCTCATCACCATTAAGTTGGATGCCTAGTCGCTTCTCTAATGTGCGTCATCATGTGGCATAACCTTAAAATGCTATTAGCGTTTAGCTACTTTGGAACAGCATTCTTCAATGCGAACATAGACGCAAGATTTCCCTATAGATTGACCCATTCGTTTTTGCTATTATTTTCAAAAAGAAAAACCTTGTTCAGTGCAATTTATAAAGTGAACACCCAAAATTTTTAGTTAGAGACCAAGCTAACTGTGGGTTTTCACATTGCACCTGACAAGGTTTTTAATATTTATTATTTGGTACCAAAGATTCTATCCCCAGCATCACCTAAACCTGGTAAGATATAACCATGCTCGTTTAAGCGTTCATCTAAGGCAGCCGTATATAAGTCCACATCTGGGTAAGCTTCTTGGAAGGCTTTAACACCTTCTGGAGCAGAAACTAAACAGACGAAGGTAATATTTTCTGGTTGCACATTGTATTTGCTCGTTAATAAATCTAAGGCAGCAATCGCTGAACTACCGGTTGCTAACATTGGGTCAACAACAAATAGACGACGTTCACTAATATCTTGAGGGAATTTAGCAAAATATTCGACTGCTTCTAAAGTATCTTCATCACGGTATAAACCAATATGACCAATTCTAGCGGCTGGAATTAAGTCTACCATGCCGTCCACCATTCCTAAACCAGCACGTAAGATCGGGATAATTGCTAATTTTTTACCAGCAATTTGTTTTTGAACTGATTTTACTAATGGGGTTTCGATTTCTACGTCTTCTAATGGTAAATCACGGGTAATTTCATACGCCATTAACATCGCGATTTCATTGGTCACCTCACGAAATTGTTTCGTTGAAGTATTTTTATCACGAATAATTGTTAATTTATGTTGAATGAGTGGATGATCTACTACTTGAAATTTTGCCAAAATAATTCCTCCTTAATTTTTGCTTATATACTTTTTATGCCCAAGCAAACATCGGCCAATCTTTAACAAACTCAATGACCTGCTCATGTAATGTTGCTAATTCTGATTCATCGGCTTTTAATGCTGCTAGCATCATTTCTGCAATTTGAATTGCGTCTGCTTCTTTTGCGCCACGAGTCGTAATAGCTGCGGCACCAATACGGATACCACTTGTTTGAACAAATGATTTAGTATCATTTGGAATTGAGTTTTTATTAACCGTGATGCCCACTTTATCTAAACGTTCTTGGGCCCATTTACCAGTAATCCCTAATGGCGTCACATCTACTAAGAAGAGGTGATTATCCGTGCCACCTGAGATGACATTCAATTCGCTTTGACTGAATACTTTTGCCATTGCTTCCGTATTTTTAATCACTTGTGCGGCATATTCTTTAAATGATGGATCTAAGGCTTCACCGAAAGCGACTGCCTTAGCCGCAATCACATGTTCTAATGGTCCACCTTGAGTTCCTGGGAAAATAGCTGAGTTAATTGCTTTTTCATGTTCTGCTTTGCCTAAAATAATTCCCCCACGTGGTCCACGTAATGTTTTATGGGTGGTACTGGTGACCACATCCGCATAAGGTACTGGATTTTGATGTAAGCCTGCGGCTATCAGTCCGGCAATATGCGCCATGTCTACAAAATAAATCGCACCTACTTTTTTGGCAATTTGACCGATCCGTTCAAAATCAATTGCTCTTGAGTATGCACTAGCACCTGCAATAATCATTTTTGGTTGGCATTCTTCAGCTTTCTTTTCTAAAGCATCATAATCAATATAACCGGTTTCGTCGACACCATAGCTATACATTTCGTAAGATTGGCCACTAAAGTTAACCGGTGATCCATGGGTTAAATGTCCACCTTGGGCTAAATCCATTCCTAATACGCGGTCACCCGGTTCTAAGAAAGCACGATACACCGCTAAGTTGGCTGATGAACCTGAATGTGGTTGCACATTAGCAAAGTCAGCGCCAAATAATTTTTTCACACGATCAATCGCTAGTTGTTCTAGTTGATCAATATATTCACAGCCACCATAATAGCGACGGCCTGGATAACCTTCTGCATACTTATTGGTTAAAATACTGCCTTGTGCTTTTAACACTTCATCGGAAACAAAATTTTCTGATGCTATCAATTCAATGCCATTTTTTTGGCGATTGGCTTCTTTATTAATTAAGTCAAAAACGATACTATCTTTCATCATTTGCATACCCCCGTTTCTTCAACATATTATAACATAGATTAAAGTCGATGCCACTTATCATTTCATCATTTTATAAAAAAGTTTGAGTCAAATCAGCTGCTTTTCTCAAACGATTCATCATCGCATGACTGGCTGGTGAGTCTGGGAAGCCCTGTGCGACAATAACCTGTGCGCTTGTTTGTTCTAGGGCTCTTAAGCCGGCATATAATTGTTGGGTAGCTGAGACTAAATCCCCTTTTGCGCCATAAGAATGAGTAGCCACTATCTGTGAGTCATTACTAAGCACTTGAAGGACGGATTCATCTGCTAATAAGGCTACTGGTTGTTCTAAATCTTGAATATATTGTAAGAATTGCTGTGAATCATCTGATATTAAAACATGAACCGGTTGTTTAGGGCTATAATGCGTGTATTTAACTCCAGGGGACAAAACGCTCGTATCTTTTAACTGTTCTTCCGCTGTTTTTTCTTCGACTTGATAACCTAACGCTCTTAAATCTTCTTTCGTAATCGCACCTGGACGTAAAATGTTGATGACCCCTGCTCGTGGCAAGACGACCGTCGATTCAACACCCACAGCTAATAACTTTTCGCTTGGTTCGACTATGCCTGCAATTTCTCCTTGAAAGTCATGATAAACATGTTCCACGGCAGTTGGACTTGGTTTACCTGATTTATTAGCACTGGGTCCGACTAATGGAATACCTGTAGCCTTGATTAGGGCTAAAGCTTCTGGATTGTCAGGCATTCTGACAGCGACGGTTTCTTGTCCGGGGGTTACACTTGGGGCTAATACACCGGGTTTTTGTGGGAAAATAATCGTCAAGGGGCCCGGCCAAAATTGCTTCATTAATTGTGCCGCAATTTCAGGCACTTCTGCCACATATTCTGCCACTTGTTCAATGCTACTCACATGCACAATTAAGGGATTGTCTTGCGGACGACCTTTGGTAGTAAAGACACTGCTAACAGCGGCTTCGTTGGTCGCCATGGCTCCCAAACCAAAGACAGTTTCCGTTGGGAAAGCCACTAAATGCCCGGCTTTTAATTGGGCGGCTGCTTCATTTATTTGTTCTTTTTGATAAATTTTGGTTTCCATTGCTTCACCCCTCCTGAGTATCGATTTTAATATAGCGATCTAAACCGTTTAAATCTTGATGAACACTTATAATAGCATTATGAAATGTCTTTTGAAAAATTACTTGGACAGCGCTAGCTTGTTTAAAGCCTATTTCTAACAAGATTTGACCATTGACTGATAAGAACGATGGCAATGTTTCGGCTAGCCGCTGATAAATAGCGAGACCTTGTTGCTCAGCAAAAAGTGCTGTCGCGGGCTCAAAGCGTTTAACCGATTCATCCATTAAAGCTAACTCATCTTCAGCAATATAAGGTGGATTGGAGACAATTAAATCAAATTGACGTCCTGTTAAAGCAGACATTAAATCACTTTCAAGCCACTCTACTTGCACTTGATGATGCTGACCATTTTTCTGGGCTACTGCCAAAGCTGCTGGCGAAATATCAACCGCTGTTACTTGGTTTGGCGCTAATTGTTTAGCTAATTCAATCGCTATGATGCCACTCCCCGTTCCAATATCAAGCACTTTAGCTTGTGGATGTCTCTTTAAAAAATCACATCCCATTTCAATTAAACCGTAAGTGTCCTCTCGTGGAATTAAGGTGTCGGGCGTTACGTAGTATGTTTCACCAACAAAATCAGCTTTTCCTATAATATACTGAATAGGTTCATGTTGGGCTAATCGTTTTAACACTTCGTTAAAGCGCATCGCTTGTTGATCATTAATCGGCATTTTTAAGTTTAAAATCAATTGAGTATAATTCCAATCAAATGTTCGTTGCCAATAATCTTTAATCGGACTGTCGTTAATGCCGTTTTCTTGCAAAAAAACTGAAGCCCTATGGAGAGCTTCAGCTAAAGTCATTTTAGAGCTTAGGACCATTGAATTCCTCCAATTTTTGAGTTTGGTCATACATGACTAAGCTATCGATAATTTCGTCTAATTTCCCATTTAAGATTGAATCTAATTGTTGGATGGTTAAACCAATACGGTGATCCGTCACCCTGTTTTGCGGGAAATTATAAGTACGAATACGTTCAGAACGATCCCCTGTTCCGACTGCTAACTTACGAGAAGCATCAATTTCAGATTGAGCTTCTGATTGTATTTGGTCAAAGACGCGAGCACGCAATACTTTCATCGCTTTTTCACGGTTTTTCAATTGTGAACGTTCATCTTGCATCGCTACTACAGTATTAGTAGGGATATGCGTTAAACGTACAGCTGAAGCTGTTTTGTTAACGTGCTGTCCACCCGCACCTGAGGCATGATAAATATCCACCCGAATATCATTTTCATTTAATTCGAAATCAATATCTTCAACTTCAGGCATGACCACGACTGTAGCCGTAGAAGTATGAACTCGTCCTTGTGATTCCGTTTCTGGGACACGTTGGACACGGTGAGCACCATTTTCGAATTTTAATTTACTATATACTTTATGACCAGAAATCATAATGGATACTTCTTTATAACCACCGATACCGGTAATATTTGCATCCAAGACTTCCACATTCCATCCTTGGCTATCGGCATATTTGGTGTACATATTTAGTAAGTCGCCAGCGAATAATTGCGCTTCGTCACCACCAGCGGCACCACGAATTTCCATGATGATGTTTTTGCCATCATTTGGATCTTCTGGTAACATCATAATTTTAATTTCTTCTTGTAAGCTTTCACGTTCTTCTTTTAATTCCGCTAATTCCATTTTAGCCATTTCGGCCATTTCTGCATCAAGGCCTTCATTTAACATTTCTTCGGTATCCGCTAATTCTTGTTCTACTTGCTTATAGCGACGGATTTTTTCAACTTTTGGACGTAAATCACTTTCTTCAATTGTTAATTCACGCAAACGATTGGTATCGGCAATGACCGATGGGTCACTTAATAATTCTAATATTTCTTCAAAACGAAAAATTAGTGTATCTAATTGTTCAAACATAAAATTCCCCTTCTATTTTAACTCTCCTGGTTGGAAATAACATTTTCGGCAGACAGGTAAATATGATTCATTACCGCCAATTTGAATTTGTTCCCCTTCGTAAACGGGTTCGCCGTCAACAAAGCGTAAGTTCATCATGGCTTTTTTATGACAGAACCAACAAATGGTTTTAATCTCTTCAATTTTATCAGCATATAATAATAAATACTTCGAACCTTCGAAAAGTTCATTTGTAAAATCATTTTTTAATCCAAATGCCATCACTGGAATATCTAACTCATCTACGACTCGAGCTAATTGTAGCACGTGTTCCTTGTTTAAAAATTGCGCTTCATCGACTAAAATACAATAGCGGTGTCCTAATGCTTTAATACTTTCAAATAAATCCATGTCGTCCGTAATCGGAATCGCTTGACGCTGATAGCCAGTCCGACTCGCGACTGTTCCTACGGAAGTTCTAGTATCTAGAGCGCTCGTAAAAATTTCCACCTGTTTATTTTGTTCTTCATAATTATGAGCTACTTTAATAATTTCAAGTGATTTTCCACTATTCATCGCCCCATATTTGAAAAAGAATTGTGCCATTAATAAGCCCTCCTCGTTACTACTTTCAACTATTCATAATAAAAGAAAAAAACATTCTAGTCAATTGCTAAGAGCGTAATTTAAGTAGTTTTATCCGATGAAGGCGGTTCATAATGATTCTATCTATTAATCTAGAGTGCCCCTCTAGCCGAAAGTGTATGTTAAGGTGAAATTATTTTTTGTTTTTTCGTTAAAACAGCTTCGATAATAATTTGTTCAATAAAATATCTTTAACACGCCTTGGCAAATGAGGTCAACTGGTCATTCCATTAAACAAACCTTGTTTTCTAATATAGGTAAACATCCAGCCTAATGCCCGCAAACTAGCTAGTTTCTTACAAAAAAGAGTAGGACTCACTCAATTGAATAGTGGTCGCATCATATTGTGCCCTTGTTCCCACAAAAAAGAGTAGGCCTCGATAGTAAAAATTAAAGAATTTTCACTATTTGCCTACTCTCGCAAAATTAACCTGATGTTATATAAGATTTTTCATATTGAAAAAGTTAACGACCATTTTGGCTACTTAAAACACGCTCATTATCTGTCAGGAACAATTGTTGCATACGATGAAAAGCTGATAATTTGTTAAGTCTTTCATACAAGACAAAAGCTGCTATCGCTCCCATTACACAAGCTCCCATAAAACGGGGTGTATAAATCAACCAGTGTAAATCCGTTTTGACCCCGGTAAACCAAACCATAACCGGGTAACTTAATAATGATCCTACGACACCCGTTCCGATAAATTCACCTAGCGCTGCCGCCCAGAAATTACGTGTCTTCCAATAACCTAATCCTGCAAATAATGCTCCAAAAACAGCACCAGTTAAGGCTAATGGCGGAATCCCCATCATTAACATACGAATAATACCACAGATTAAAGCCATTAAAAAGGTATATAAAGGGCTCATAAAACTGGCTGCAATAATATTAATTACACTCGACATCGGTGCCATCCCTTCAATTCGTAAAATTGGTGATAACACCACGTCTAAGGCAATCATCAGTGATAAAATCATTAGTTTTTGAGTTTGTTTATGTGTAATTATTTGAATCATTCCCTCTCATTATGAATTGTTATTTTTCGTATTGGGTTTCCCAATCTTCACCGTCATAGCACATCGTCCAGAATTGATATTCATAGTAAGACGTTTTAATAATGATTTCTTCTAGACGTTCTAAGGTTGCTTCTGGTAAATCTTTCGCCATTTCGTCCATTAAATTTTTCATATCAGTTGCTAAAGTTTGGAATTCTTCTCCTGCATACATATCGATCCATTGTTGATAAGGATTATTTTCAGGACTTACTTTTGCTAAGGCTTCGCCGACATAAGCGTATGACCAAGCACAAGTTAATAAGGCCGTTACCGCATATTCTGCTCCGCCTGCTTGGGCATGATTCAACATATAAGAAGTATAGGCTGTATTGGTTGGCCACATTTTTGTTTGTAATAATTCTGCTTCACTAATTCCAAATTGAGCTGAAAATTGACGATGTAACTCCATTTCCATCTCTAAGGTCCCAAATAATGCTTTTGAAAAACTACGCATCATCGATAAATCAGTTGACTTGGCCACGCCTAAAGCCATTAATTTTGAATATTCCACTAAATAAACATAGTCTTGCGTTAACCAACGTTGAAACTTCTCTTTAGCCAGCGTACCTTCTCCCAATCCTTTTACAAATGGGTGTTCTAAATATGATGCCCAAATCGATTCAACTTTTGGATACACACGCTTAGTAAATTTTGTCATGACGCTATTCCTCCTTATATTTTAGGAACAAAAAAATACCCACCTTTAAAAATAAAGTGTGCGCATTAAATCGGATGCAGTCTAACAAAAATTAAACTAGCTGATTAAATTAGGCACACTTCCCTACGTCAGTATTAACTGAATCAGGTTCAAAGGGTCAATTTCTCTCTCAGCATTTTCATGCTCCCCTAGTGTCACTAATAGACTAGCAAATTAATGTTGGATTGTAAAGGGGGAGTCATCTTTATTAAATACGGGGTTGAACCAAAACTTGATAAATGCAGTCAAGTTATTGCGCGGTAATAAAAAGCGCAGGGGCGATCGGTCTCAACCTGCATCGTAATGAGGTTAGTGATAAACTTTATAATCAACAGCGTTATTTCTCACTCATTATAAACGCAATGGTTGAGTGGAAGTAGGCAGAAGAAAATATCACTTGGTTTTCTACTTCTAGTCTAGCCTCAACTGTGCAGGAATAGGCAGACGAAGTGAAAATCATCTAATTTTCTACTACTGGCCCACTCCCTTACTACTGGTAATTAATCAAAGATAAACATAATCGATATTCTATCCCCATCGCCTTTCTGGTCAATAGGTCATCGTAGTTTCCACTCTTATTTTGGTCAGTGGTCAATCGGACGTCGTAATGAATCATCCTAATTTGATTCATTGGAAACAGCAGCCTTAACCTTTTAATACAAGTAGCACACAGCACCTTGCTTATATTACTTTTTTATAAGTCATGAATTCAATCCTTTGTTCAACTTATCTGCTTGACATTAACTATTACTTGATTTATTCTAATAGACAGATAGAGTTTCTTTGTGAAATCAAAGGGTCTCTTTTAACAATTGAATCCATTTATTTTAAACTAGGGGAGCCAATGCGCTGAGAGTAGGTTTCTGAAATGTTCCTTGACCCTTGACCTGATGTAGTTAGTACTACCGTAGGGATGTTTACAATTTTGTTTTACTGTACACATTTTGATCAGTCAAGACTCAGTATGCTTTGGGCCGGTTTCTTAGAAACGGGTCTTTTTTTTGAGCAAATGGATAGAAAGGAGTTTTGGATGATTGAAATAAAAAACGTCTCATTTACCTACCCCGACTTTAAAGGCGAGAAGACATTACAAAATGTCAACCTCAACTTTCCTAAAGGTGAATTTATTTCGCTAATCGGTAAAAGCGGCAGTGGTAAGAGTACGCTATTTAAATTACTGACTACGCAATTTCAACCGGATGCAGGTCAAATTCTATTTGATGGACGACCGATTCAATTAGGTGATGTTGGTTATATGCCACAAAAAGATTTATTACTTCCTTGGGCGACCATTTTAGAAAATGTTAGATTAAGTGGCAAACTTGATAAGCAACATCCTGTTTCAAAAGAAAAAGCGTTAGAATGGCTCGATAAGGCGGGTTTAAAAGAGTATGCCTATGCTCTACCGAAAGATCTATCAGGTGGAATGCGTCAGCGCGCCGCTTTCGTACGGACCATTCTGGCCAATAAGCCAGTACTACTGCTCGATGAACCTTTTGGAGCCTTAGACAGTTTTACGCAATATGAAATGCAACAATGGTTATTATCACTGTGGCAAGAATTAAATAAAACGATTGTTTTTATTACGCATAATATTGATGAAGCAGTGCTTTTAAGTAATCGAGTCTTTTTATTACAAAACTGGCATAATGGCGACGATACCCAAATCAAAGAGTGGCACATTGATTTGCCACGTCCACGACCGAAAGACATTCGTTATCATGCTCAATTTATTGAGTATAAAAAAGCTTTGGAGGTGGCCATCCATGAATAAACTACGACAGTTAATTCAACGTTACTGGCCTTTCCTATCTGTTTCAGCTGTTCTATTAGTCATTATCGAATGGGCGGTTGCTAGTGAATGGGTACCAAAGTTTATCATTCCGAGACCAAGTGATGTGATTAAAACCATCTTTATCCAAGCCCCACAACTATGGACGCACACTCAAGCAACTTTATTAGAAGTCATCGTAGGCGTAGCCTTTTCAATCGGACTTGGTTTATTGATTGGTATTCTACTCTATTATTCTGATTTTATCGAGCGGGCATTTTATCCTTTTGTCCTGATTTCGCAAACGATCCCGACCATCGCCTTGTCCCCCATCTTTGTACTGTGGTTTGGTTATAGTTTATGGACCAAAGTAGCGATTATCTTTTTGATTACCTTTTTCCCCGTCGTGGTGAGTGTCTTCGATGGCTTAAAACGAACGGATGAAGAGTATCTCGAATTATTCAGAGTGATGGGTGCTTCAAAATGGCTAATGTTTAGCCAATTACAATGGAAATTCGCGCTACCGTCTATCTACTCGGGTTTAAAAATGTCCGTTGTCTATTCTTTAATCGGGGCGGTCATTGGAGAATGGCTCGGTGGCTCTGAAGGGTTAGGTTATTATATTCGTCGAATGTCCAGTAGTATTAAATCTGAAGGCGTGTTTGCCGGTATTTTAGTGCTATCCTTAATTGGTATTCTATTATTTAACCTCGTCGGATTATTAGAAAATCGTTCATTAAAATATTTATATACAGAAAAGAGGAAATAAAAATGAAAAAATTAGTTGTCAGATGCTTAACTTTATTAATGGCCTTAACGGTGTTACCATGGATGCCACAATCAGTGCAAGCCGAAGAAAAGATGGATTTATCCTTAATGTTAGACTGGTATCCAAATGCGAACCATGTTCCAATCTATGTGGCGATTAAAGAAGGTTATTTTGAAGAAGAAGGATTAAACTTAACGATTAATATGCCTGCTGAAGCAGATGATCCAATTAAATTAGCCGGTGCTGGTCAAACGGATATTGCGGTGAGTTATCCAGCGGTATTAATGCAAGCAGTAGCTGAAGGTATTCCAGCGAAAGCCATCGGTTCATTAGTGCAACAACGTTTAGATGCTGTCATGTACAAAAAAGAGTCTGGTATTACGACTCCAAAAGATTTAGAAGGTAAAAAAGTAGGTTACTCAGCGACCACTATTTCTGAAAATATTATTGAAGCGATGATGGAACATGACGGTGCAAGTTATGACAAAGCGCAAATGGTTAATGTTGGATGGGACTTAATTCCTGCTTTAGCAACAGATAAAGTCGATGCATTAATTGGCGCTTATACTAATCACGAATTATTAATGTTACAAAAAGAAGGTTATGACGTGGATTACTTTGACTTCACAGAGTTTGGAGTGCCAGATTCCGATGAATTAATCTTCGTAGCGGGCAATGACACCATCGAAGCCAAAAAACCTGAACTACAAGCGTTTATGCGTGCATTGAAAAAAGGGTTTGATAAAGCATTAGAAGATCCTGAAGCAGCGATTGAAACGATTTTTGAAAATGAAGATAATGCTTATGTATTAGACAAAGAAATCGAAATTCAATCTTGGGCATTATTACAACATTACATGGTAAATAAAGGTGACTTTGGTAACTTAGTTGTTGATGACTATGTAGCCTTTGCGAAGTTCTTAGCTGATAAAGGTTCAATTGCTAAAGAATTAACAGCTGAAGAGTTAGTGGAAGATTTAAGTAAATAATCAAGATGAATGGAGGGTCAGTAGCAATCAGAAAATCAGTGGTTTTCAAATTAGCTACCCCCTCCTGTCTTTTATAATAGAAAGTTGGATAAGTTATGAACGAGCAAATGACGTTTTATCTCGAGCAAATCGTCAAACAAAACCCTTTAATCAATTGTTTAACTAATAAAGTGACCACCAATTTCCAGGCCAATGCCCTATTAGCCATTGGTGCTTCACCGATTATGACCGATGAACCGGACGCCAGTCCCTTAGTATCGGCTCAATCTCAAGCGATTGTCATTAATATCGGCTCCCCATTTAATCAAGATAAAATGGAGGCGATTGAGCTTTCCATAAAAGCGGCTAATGACAAACAAATTCCGGTCATCATCGATCCGGTAGGGGTAGCGGCACTTTCCAATCGGCTTGCCTATGTTGAACATTTATTAAGTGAATACGATATCGCCGCTGTTTGCGGTAATTATTCCGAAATTGCTGCCTTAGCTGGAGCGAAAAGTAATGGTAAAGGCGTGGATGGTGGTCATCCTGAAGGTGAAATGACCGATCATTTACTAAAAGTAGCCAACCTTTATCAAACAGTGGTGGTGGCCACTGGCAAAACTGATTATATCGCTAATCAAACGGTTGTCTATGCCCATCAATATGGCGATGCTTTACTCGGTTATGTGACCGGCACTGGTTGTGTCGCAACAACCATCGTCGCTGCTTTTATCAGTCAAGCACCTACGCCTGCTGACTATTTAACGGCAGCCACTTTAGCGACCGGATTTTATGCTTGGTGCGGAGGCCGTGCCGTTCAATTGACTACCGGACCTGGTGATTTACCGATTCATTTATTAAACCAATTATATGAACACTCGGTCAAAGCAAATGATAAAAAAACATATGATAACGAATTAACAAACCTAATTATTAAACAAGAAAGGATGTCAAGTAATGACTAATACACATTATCCAGTGGTCATGACCATTGCCGGCTCAGATAGTGGCGGTGGTGCTGGAATTCAAGCGGATTTAAAAACTTTTATGTCTTTAGAAACCTTTGGTACTTCTGCTTTAACGGCCGTAACGGTGCAAAACACTTTAGGGGTTCACGGCATTCAACCAATGGATTTAGAGATTATTAGTGGCCAAATTAATCATGTCGCGAGTGACTTCGAAATTCAAGCCGTCAAAACCGGTATGTTACATGATAGTCAAGTGATTCAAACAGTGGCTGAAGCCATTAAACAAAACAAACTGCAAACGCGCTTAGTGATCGATCCGGTGATGATTGCGAAAGGTGGTGCCTCTTTATTATTAGAAGAAGCTCAAAATACTTTACGCACACAGTTATTACCATTAGGAAAAGTAATTACTCCTAATATTCCAGAGGCGGAAGTTTTATCGGGCATTGCGATTACTAATGACCAAGAACGCCAACAAGCAGCTGAAAAATTATTAACCTTCGGTGTCGAAGCAGTCGTCATTAAAGGCGGTCATCGTTATTCAAAAGATAATTTAGCTGAAGATTATTTCCTCAATCAACAAGGCAAGACCTTCACCTTAACCAGTCCTCGTATTGAGACACCGCATACCCATGGTACTGGCTGTACTTTCTCAGCGGCTATTACGGCATTTTTAGCAAAAGGATTATCGGTTGAAGAAGCAGTCTATCATGCAAAAGCCTATATTCACGCTGCCATTAGTCACACGCTCGGTATCGGACACGGTCATGGCCCAACCAACCATTGGGCTTATGCAAAAGATCCACAAGCCGCATTGAAAGAGGTCACGATTCATGAATAGATGTCAATGGAGTACATTAAAAAAAGCGCCACAACAAGACGCTTTCCCTATTTATTTTATTTTAGGTACGCAACAATTTCCACAATTAGAAAAAGCTGCACAAATTGAAAAGTTTATGGCCGTGCTAACAGAAGCTTGCCAACATGGCATTCGTTATTTTCAATTCCGTGATAAAGATGGGTCCATTCTAACGGATATAGAGCGATTGGAGCTAGCACAAAAAGCACAAGCTATCTGTCAACAATACAATGTCATTTTTTTCATTAATGATGATGTTGAAATGGCCATTCAACTTCAAGCTGATGGCTTACATATCGGTCAAACAGATCCACAAGCACAAAAAGTACGCGACTTAATTGGTGATAATATGCTATTAGGCGTGTCTGCTCACACTGTCGAACAAGTGCAACAAGCGATTGATGACGGTGCCGATTATGTTGGCTGTGGACCGATTTTTACTACACAATCAAAAGTAAATGTCCGCCCGGCCATTGGTCCTGAATTATTCAGCCAATTACAAGCCGTCAATCCTGATTTTCCAGTTTTTGCGATTGGGGGCATACACTTAGATAATGTCGCACAAGTTCAAAAAATGAATCCTGATGCGATTTGCGTTATTTCTGAAATTAGCGCATCCAACGATATTGAGATGGCCATTCAACAATTAAGCCACTCTCAAACTATTTAATTATACGTATTACTTTTATAAACCTTTGGCATTTTTATAACCAGTGAATACTTTCCACACAGCTTTTATTTGCCATTCATTGATCCCGAATAAAATGCCAACAAATTTAACCTAGCAGACAACTGATAGTCAAGGCTGAACTTCTCATTGAAATCAGGTCCGGATTATCCTTCACTGCTAGGTTTTTTGTTACGCACTGGAACGCATTAATTATTTACCTAAATGTTCAATCGTCATGACATCGGGAATTTCATCAACATCTATTGCACCACTTTTAATAAAATCAGCTAATACCCCACGGAATTGACGTCCATAATAATCAACAGCTTCTTTGGTCATCCCTAAAAGAATTGGCGATTGCGGGTGATTATTGCCAAAAGCTAAACTCAAATCAATCGTATGGCTAGCTCCTAAGAGATGTCCTTCTCCCCAATGCATTAAATAATAATACATCGCTCTTTGCGAATTGGCATAACGTTGCGCAAAAGATTCCGCACCGTCTATAAAAATATCGTGTGACAATGTTTTTAATTTCTGTTCGATCAAGCGTTTAATGCCAGGTAAACTGCCCGCTAATTTTAAATAACTATCTTCGCCAATAAAAGCCGCCGCTTCACGTGTTGTGGCCCCAATTAACACATCTAAGCGTTGCGTAGCTTTTGTCCAAGCAGCTTCAGCCTCTTCCTTCGTTGGTAATGGATAAACGCCATAATGTGGTGCAAAGAACATGTTTTTGGCATAACCTTCTTCGTCTATATTGGCTATCATTTGATCTTGTTTCGCTAGTATTTCTTCAAGCGTCGCGTCGATTGGCAATTGGTTATAAGCTGCTAACATTTGACAATTCATTTCATTACGATCATCCATCGTCGCAAAAGGTGAACTGGCGATTATTACTTTTTGGAACAGTTCTTGTGTTCCTTGTGCAATCATTAAATATTGGACTGCATTGGCACCAGCCGATTCGCCGTAAAGCGTCACTTGTTGGTTATCGCCACCAAAATAGCCTATGTTACGATGAATCCATTTTAAAGCTTCTATTTGGTCTAATAATCCTAAATTAGCGAAATGTCCGTCACGGTCTCTTAAATAACCTAAAACGCCCAGACGATAACTAATACTCACCACAATTATACGATGTTCCGATACTAGTAATTGCGGGTCATAAGATTTTATATCGATACCTCCATTTCCATAACCACCACCATGAATCCATACTAACACTGGCAGTTTCTCATTTGGTTGAATATCTTTTGGCAATGTAATGGATAAATACTGTCCAAATTCATCTTGAGGAATCGCATCATATTGGACTCCACCATAGAACTCCTCAAATCCCGAACGATTTTGTACACTTAAAGGAGCGGGTGTCATCATATCAAAGATCCCTTCAGGATAGTTATACAATTCAGGAGCGCCGTAACGTTCTGAAATGGCATAACGAATTCCTTGTACGCGCAGAACCGTTTCATCTTCCCATCCTCTAAACGTGCCATTATCAGTCTGCCACTGTAGTTTTTGACGACTATTTTGACTGTTAATTAAATCTCTCATAGTCGGTTGAATCCGATAGGTACCTAATGGTAGTCGTTGTGCTAAATCGACTTTTTTATAAGTCCAAGCAGCTAATCCAAGTGCTCCTAAACTACTTAAGCCACCTAAGATAAATTTTTGGTATGTTTTCATATAATAGTCTCCCTCGATAAAAATTAATTGTCTCAATGTAAATTTATCATATCAAAATCCAGTTCGACTGACTAGCCTTAGGCGTTCATTAAAGCTATCACGTTCCGGGTAAACTCACGTACATTAGATGATCAAAAAACTATCATGTTCTCCCACCAACGCACTGGCATCAGTCATAAAAAATGAACAAAATCCGACAAACTAACTAGTATTAGCTTATCAAAACGCTATGATGCTACCAGACCAACACACTGGCATCAGTCGTAAAAAAAGGACAAAAACGCCCGAATGACCGGCATCAAACAATAAAAAAAGGACAAAATCGCCCGAATGACCGGCATCAAACAATAAAAAAAGCTATCAAAATCCTTCCAATACACGAAGTATTTGAAATTCATTTGATAGCTTTGTCGCTATATGTTACGAAGGTTAGACATAAACTTTTTAAAAGCTATCTAGTCATACCTCTAGTTTTAAATCAAGAGTGACCTTCTTTATTTCGCAAATTGACTTTGATACAATTCGTAATAAAATCCTTTTTGATCTAATAAACTTTGATGGTTCCCTTGTTCAATAATTTGACCATCCTTCATCACTAAAATACGGTCAGCTTCTTGAATCGTTGAAAGTCGATGGGCAATAACAAAACTTGTCCGTCCTTTCATTAAACGAGCCATCGCTTTTTGAATCAGTTGCTCTAAACGTGTATCGACTGAACTGGTTGCTTCATCTAAAATCAAGATTTTTGGATTCGATAATAACGCACGGGCGATGGTTAATAATTGTTTTTGTCCTAATGAAATATTACTTGATTCTTGATTCATTAGCATTTGATAACCACCCGGTAAAGTACGGATAAAATGATCGACATTGGCTGCTTTAGCTGCTGCTACAATTTCTTCATCGGTCGCATCGAGATTACCGAAGCGCAGGTTTTCATTAATGGTTGCTTCATATAACCAAGCATCTTGTAAAACCATACCGAATTGTTGACGATATTCTTGTCTTGGTAAATCGCGAATATCAATGCCATCTACTTTGATAGAACCCTTCGTGACATCATAGAATCTCATTAACAAGTTAATCATCGTTGTTTTACCAGCACCAGTTGGCCCGACAATCGCCACCATTTCTCCGGGTTGCACTTCCACATTGAAGTTTTGAATTAAGGGCTGCTCTGGATTATATGCAAAGGACACATTGTCGAATTGCACATGCCCTGTTAAAGGTTTGGTTAAATGTTGAGTGACTTCTGACACTTCTTCCTCTTCATCTAACACTTCAAAAATACGATCAAGGGCCGCTTTAGCACTTTGTAATGGACCCGATAATTGGGTAATCGTTTGAATCGGTTGGTTAACTTGCCATACATATTGTACAAAAGCTTGTAAGTTACCAATCGTTAATTTACCCGCCATTACCATTTGCCCACCAAAGAAGGCTAATAATAAATAAGTAATATGAGAGACTACGCTGACAAAAGGCACCATTAAAGAAGAAATAAAACTTGCTTTAAAACCAGTTTGTTCTAAGTCATCTGTAATTCGTTGAAAATCTTCACGTGCATTATCTTCACGACCATATAATTTAATGACATTAAAGCCAGAGAAATTCTCTTGAATATAACCATTCATTTCTCCTAAGATTTTAGCTTGTCGTTTGAAATAAGGTTGTGATTTTTTCAAAATTGCTTGCGCTACAAAATAGGAAATAGGCATACTAATAAAAATGATGGTACCTAATAAAGGATTTAAAATTAACATCATCACAATAACAAGCACAATACTTAAAATCGCATTAATGATTTGTAAAACACTTTGTTGTAAGGCATTGGATACAGACTCAACGTCATTCGTTAAACGTCCTAATAAATCACCAAATGAGTGACCATCAATATACGAAACGGGCAGTTTATTTAATTTCGCATTTAAATCGCGACGAATATCATGCATCGCTCCTTGTACTGCTTCCGTAATATAGTAGTTAGAACCATAAGTGGTTGTTTGCCATAATAACCCTCTAAAGAAGTAAATGACTAACCAGATTAGGATAAAACGATAGTTAATCCCTGCAACTGGAACGCCTTGCATCATTTCTGTGACATTTTGAGTAATCTCCGTCATAATCAAACCTAATACATAAGGTTCTAGCACATTCATAATGGCTGCAAATACTGTATAAAATAAAGATAAAAATACCGCAGAGCGATAGTGTTTCAAATAATCCCACGCTCTTAAAAAGACATTACGTTGTTTCATTTATATCGCTCCTTTCTATTCTTCTGTCATTGACTGTTGATTCAATTGCGAATTGGCAATTTCTCGATAAATCTGATTTGTTTTTAATAATTCTTCGTGAGTGCCTCGTCCGACAATTTCCCCTTTATCTAAGACAATGATTTGATCCGCATTCATAATCGTGCCGACTCTTTGTGCAACGATTAATACGGTTGATTCTTTCGTAACTTCTTTTAAGCGACGTCTTAATTCCGCATCAGTACGGTAATCCAAAGCTGAAAAACTATCATCAAAGATAAAGATTTCCGGTTGTTTCACCACCGCTCTAGCAATCGAAAGACGTTGTTTTTGCCCTCCTGAAAGGTTAACACCACCTTCAGAAAGATGTGTTTGGAATCGCTCTTGAGTTCGTTTAATAAAGTCACTTGCTTGCGATACATCACTGGCTTTTTCTAATTCTTTATCAGTCGCGTTATATTTACCATAACGTAAGTTCTCACCGATTGTTCCCGTAAATAATAAAGCTTTTTGCGGTATGAAACCAATTTTTTGACGCAATGCTTTCAAATTATAATCGCGAACATCAACGCCATCTACTAATATTCTTCCTAAACTAACATCAAAGAAACGTGGAATTAACTGAACGAGTGTCGATTTCCCGCTACCGGTACTCCCAATAAAGGCAATGGTTTCACCCGGTTTGGTTTTGAAACTAATATTATGTAGGACTGGACTTTCAGTTTCACCAGGATATGCAAAGGTTACATTATCAAATTCTAAGTAGCCTCTTTGTTCAGTCTCAGTGATACCATTTGGATTTGGATCAATCGAAATTGGTAAGTCTAAAATTTCTTGTAGACGACTAGCTGAAACAGCTGTACGTGGGTACATCATAAATAAGTTTGCGAATAGCATAAAGGAGAATAAGGCATGGAAGGCATATTCAATGAATGCTACTAAATCCCCTACTTGTAAACTGCCTTGTTCAATCGGTTTTAAGGCAAACCACATAATTAAGACAATAATCCAAATTAAAACATGGGTAAATAAACTTGGAGCTAAGCCTAATAATTTAAAAAGTTTTTTAGAAGTATCGGCATAAGTTGTATTTTGAGTTTCAAAACGCTCTTCTTGATATTCTTCACGAGCGAAAGCACGAATGACTCGTAGCCCCGTTAAGTTTTCTCTGGCATATTGATTAACACGATCTAACGTAGCTTGTTGTTTTTCCGATAAAGGACGCGTTTTAACCGCAATCCAATAGATAGAATAACCTATGATAGGAATCGCGAATAATAATAACCAAGCTAATGAAGGACTGGTAATTAAAATCATCACCATACTAAAGAACATCATTAAGGGGGTAACGACACCCATTCTTAAAGACATATCGGCGAATTGCATTAATACAAAGGCATCACTTGAAACACGAGTGACTAAGGATGAAACACCGATTTGTTCATATTCATGGTGGGAATATTGTTGAATTTTATCAAATAAATCATTACGCATTTCCTTAATCATTAAGGTCGTTAATTTACTAGAAGCATATGATAAGATGATGCGCCCGAAGAGTCCGGCAATGATTAAGATAAACATCATCAAAGCCCAAAAATAAAGTCTTTCTTGATTCTTAGGCAAAATGCCTTCATCAATCATACGTGCAAGGATAGTTGGTAAACCTAAGTTTATCGCCACAAAAAAAATAGCCCCAAGGCCATCCAATGCAAGCAGTTTTGGATATTTTTTTAAATAACTAAAAATATATTTCATCTTGTTTTTCTTCCCCTTTCTTTTCTTTACTTTTCAATAGTAAACATTTTTTAAAATAAAATCAAATACAAAGTTTAAGATTACGTTTTCAAATCATGGGTTTTGGATAGTGCTTCTTGATAGTGCTTTTTGATAGTACTTTTTTAAAGTGCTGCTGAATGATACTGTTTGATGATACGATTTGATGGTGATATTTAAAGGAACTGCTTGAAAATGGTATTTCGTGCAATCATTATTTTAGAACAATCAATGATTAAAGTTTGGTCGCTAGCATTGCTGTGTAAATGACACCTGCCAGCCTCTCTTATATTCTAATTAAATATAAGTAGGAAATTTTTAGGCACTAACATTTTCTCCCATAAAATTCCTGTCGATGCCTGCTCCTATAGGAAAGGTAGAATTAGCACGATAGCTTCATCTAAATAATAGGAAAAACTCTAGCAAAACCGAATTAAGGCGTTGCTAGAGTCATTCATATTAGCATCACAATTGCTACAAGGTGTTGGGGGTCAACGATAGCTAGTGGGAAGTAACATCTTCCACCAACTATTGCAGATTGAACAGACTATTCTTAAATACTCTCATCAACTGCCAAATTTCGAAGGTAATTCCATTCACTTGGAGAATCCCAACGTTTTAGCCTTGTAACAATGTAATCTCTATTTTTGATTTCATCGACCGACAATCAACGAGATGCCTTGGCCACCACCGATACAAAGGGTAGCCAAACCATTTTTAGCGTCACGTTTCATCATTTCATGGATTAAAGTTACTAAAACACGCGTTCCGCTCGCACCGATTGGGTGTCCTAATGCGATGGCACCACCGTTAACATTCACGATTTCTGGATTTAATTGTAATTGATCAGTTACCGCAATGGCTTGAGTAGCAAAGGCTTCATTGGCTTCAACTAATTCCAAATCCTCTACTGATAAATTAGCTTTACGCAAAGCTTTTTCGGTTGCGGGGATTGGACCAAGTCCCATATAGTCTGGATCCACTCCAGCCGTAGCATACGATTTAATGGTTGCCAATGGTGTCAGGTTTAAGTGCTCAGCTTTTTCCTTCGACATCATCACGACTATCGCTGCACCGTCATTCAATCCAGAAGCATTTCCAGCTGTAACACTGCCCTCTTTTTTAAAAGCGGGGCTTAATTTTGCTAAGTCCGCTTTGGTCGTATCTGGGCGGACCCCTTCATCCGTTGCAATAATGATTGGGTCGCCTTTTCTTTGCGGAATTGAAATAGGGACAATTTCTTCTTTAAAACGCTCTGCCTCAATAGCCTTAGCCGCTTTTTGTTGGCTTGAAACCGCAAATTCATCTTGTTTTTCGCGACTAATTTGATATTTTTCAGCAATATTTTCAGCGGTAATTCCCATGTGTTCTTGGCTAAAAGCATCGGTTAAACCATCACTGAGCATCATATCGATGGATTGGCGATGTCCGATTCTTCCTCCCCATCTCGCTGATAAATCTAAATAAGGGGCTTGTGACATATTTTCAGTTCCCCCTGCAATGACGATTTCACTGTCTCCTAACAAAATGGACTGTGCACCTAAAATAACGGATTTTAATCCCGATCCACATACTTTATTCACCACATAAGCATTAGTTGTTTCTGATAATCCTGATTTGATGGCAATTTGACGGGCAATGTTTTGTCCTAAGCCAGCACCTAGTACATTTCCCATAATCACTTCATCCACTGCATCCACCGGTAAATTTAATTGGTTAATAGCCGTTTGTACTAGCTTGGTCCCTAATTGAACGGCGTCTATATTTTTAAAAACCCCACCAAACTTGCCAATTGGGGTTCTGATGGCAGAAACGATCACGACTTCTGTCATTGAATACCTCCTTACTTCACTTTCTTGTTATTTAACTATCATAATCTTTTCGAGCTGTTTTGTAAAATTTTATAGAACAATCATTTAAATTAATGAACGATCTTAGACAAAGGCGCCGATGCCGGTTAATTCTCGTGCGACGATCATTGCATTAATTTCATGAGTTCCTTCATAGGTATAAATCGCTTCTGCATCGGTAAAGAATCTGGCCACTTCGGTTTCGTAAGTTATGCCATTACCTCCACAAACTTCTCTAGCAAGTGCAACCGTCTCACGCATGACTAGGGCATTATGCATCTTAGCCAAGGATGAATTTTTCATCTCGTGGATGCCTTTTTCTTGAAGGTTCGCTACACGTGTTGAATAACTAATCGCTGCTACGACATTTGCTTGCATACGCGCTAATTTTTCTTGGACTAATTGGAAACTTGCTAATTTACGCCCGAATTGTTCACGGGTCGTTGTTAACTTAAGGGCTGCATTAAAGGCACCAGCCGCTGTTCCCATTGCGATATGAGCGACATCAGTCCTTGTATGGATAAAGATTTTCGCCACATCACCATAGCCATTAATATGCTCTAAGCGATCTGCATCAGGTACTTTAACATCTTTTAAGGTAATATGTCCATTATTCACCAATCTCAAACCGATTTTATGTTGAATATCTTCAACACTTAAACCGGGGGCATCTCCTGGTACGATGAAGCATTTTATTTTCTTCGTTTCGGTATCACGGGCAAAGATGGGAATAAAATCAGCGGTTTTGGCTCCCCCAATCCACCGTTTCTCACCATTTAAAATCCATTCATCTCCAACTTTTTCAGCTGTTGTGGCTAATCCACCTGCAATATCAGAACCATGATCCGGTTCAGTTAACCCAAAACAAGTTTGAGCTGTAAATTCACGAATAGCTGTTCCATATCGTTCGCGTTGGGCTTCATTAGCCCCAATTAATATCGTATTATACCCTAACCCTCCATGAACGGTAAAAAAGGTCGCCACCGAAGGATCAAAACGGGCCATTTCTAAATATAAAAAGGCATTATAAATTTCACGTACACGCCATTTCTCGTCACGGCCCTCAAAAAGACTTGGATGATCCATAATCCGAGCATTGCGAAAAGCCGTCAAGATTTCCTGACGTGGTAATTGCGCTTTTTCATAGCATTTAATTAAAATTGGACGTACGCGTTCTTCTAATTCGATTCTTAAATGTTGTAGCACTTTTAATTCGCCTAAAGTTAAAGCTGCGGCTTCATTATAGATATCTTCAGGATATAATAATTTTGCTAGTTCTTCCACTGATTGGGTCATAATCAACACTCCTTATTTTAAACGCTTTCATTATCTAATTTAATATTACCCGATTAAAGAATGTCCGTCTAATAGCTTTTAATCATAAAAACGATAAGTTGAGCTTATTGTTTAAGAAGATGCGTTTATAATTGCGTAGACTCTTTTTGCTTATGTTTGTGTCAACTTATTTTCCATGTTTGTGTCCACTTATCTACCCATATTTACGTCAACATGTTAGCACCAAAAAAGAGTAGACAGTTAATGAAAATCATCTCCATGACTCTCTTTGTCTACTCTATTGATGCTTAATTTTTGGTCCAGTTGCTACTTAGTCTATTCAAACCATGGGATGTAATTTGGCATATTTCGTCTTGCCGATTTGATAATGTTCTTGCCTTGAGTATCCCATTGTACCCAGCGATAATAGGCGTCGTGATAAAAAGTAAAGATCGTTTGCTTTTGATAAGCCTTTTTCAAAATGGCCTCTTTTTCAAAGATAGAAGTCATCGGATAATCATCGTATGCTAAAACCCATAGCGGATTTTGATGAGCATGAGTTGGCATCAAATCTGCCATATGAATGATTTGTTGTTGGCCATCAGTTAAAATAACCACTGCATGGCCATTACTATGTCCGCCCGTATGTTGCATTTTAATCGCATCATTAATGACCAATTCTTGGTTAAATGTCTCCACTTGTGAGACAATTGCTTGCCAATCTTGTTCAAAATAAGTGCTCTTTGAACGGATATTCGGATGTTGTGCTTCATCCCATTCGATGGCCGATACATATATTTTAGCATTGGGAAAGCGTGAAACCAGTTCGCCTTTATTATTCGGTATGGTTAATCCTCCAATATGATCAAAATGTAAATGCGTCATTAATAGACCATCAATATCGTCTACTGTTAGACCTAGCTCAGCTAAACTCGTTTCGAGTTGTGGCTCTGACCATATACCATAATTGCGTTTTTGCTTATCGGTTAATTTTCCATTACCAACACTCGCATCGATTAAATAGTTTTGCCCTTCATGTTGTATTAAGATGGGATCAGTTGCTAATTCGATCTGGTTCTTATCATTGCAGGGATATTTTTTAGACCATAAAGGTTTCGGGACAACCCCAAACATGGCGCCTCCGTCTAAAGCTGTTTGACCTCCATCTAACCAGGTTAAGGTCATATTGTTAAGTTTTAATTGATCCATAATTTCACCTTTTTCTTTTTACACTAACACCTATTGTAAGCATTTGCAAGCGCATAATATTAAATCAACAATAATCAAGCTTCAAATGATTCTCACTCATCTTAATAGGAAAAAATCCCTTTGCTGGCTACTTCCTTACTTCTGTTTTAACAGGAAAAAATCACAAGGATGACTACTTACTTCCTTACTTCTGCTTTAAGCGGAAGCTTTACTTTAAGTAACTCATTGACAGCGGTCGAACCTAAGATGAGTAACATCCCGACTATTTGTAAATGAGTCATCGGTTGGTTTAAAAAGATGTATGACAAAATAATAGCTGTTACAGGGTCAACATAAGTTAAAAGCGAAGCGGTTTGTGATGGCAAACGATCGAAAGAGTCAAATAGCCATACATACACAAAGCCAGTATGTAATGCGCCGATCACTAAGATCAAAATAACAGTCTGTAAATCCATTTTGATACTTGTGAGTCCACTCGTCTGACTGACATATCCAATCATGACGACTGCGGCAATGGCCAGTTGCACAAAAGTTTTAACCATTACATCTAAGTTTTTAACTAATTTATTACAAATCATAATCGTCGCATATAAAACTGCGGCCACTAAACCATAAAAGATGCCCTTTAGATGATTGGGGCTAGCACCATTTAATCCACCAGAAATAAAGACGACGCCCACTACTGCTAACAAGGTTAAGCCAATTTGCCCCTTTGTCAAATGTTCTTTAAATACTAATGGAGATAATAATATAATCATTACTGGCGCCATATAATAGCATAAAGTCGCAATCGAAACGGTGGTCCATTTATAGGCTTCAAAAAGAAAAATCCAATTAAATCCCATCGCAAAACCAGTAATTAATAGCCAGAGCCAATTTTGACGGATTGCCTGCCAATCAAAAACAATCCCTTTATAATGAATCCATCCTAAAATAAACAATGACCCAATGATTGCCCTAAACATCGCAATCGTAGCAGATGGTAAGGCAATGTAATGAACAAATAAACCAATACTTCCTACCACCATCATAGCAAAAATCAATTTCAAACGTTGTGACATCTACCTTACCTCCTTGTAAAAAAAGAACTGAGATAATTCCATTTGATTAATTTCAAATGAGAATAAGATTAACTCAGTTCTAATAATATAGTCTATTTTATCTGTTTTTTAACGCGCGGTCAATATCTCGTTTAGCTTGTTGTTCTTTTAAGGCATGACGTTTATCATATTTGTTCTTACCACGAGCTAAGCCAAACAATAATTTAGCTCGTCCTCTGACAAGATATACTTTTAATGGGATTAAGGTCATTCCCATTAGTTTTACTTGTTGAGACATCTTAATAATTTCTGCTTTATGTAATAATAATTTACGGTCTCGTAATGGATCGTGATTAAAAATATTTCCATGATCATATTCACTTACATGGGCATTTTTTAACCAAGCTTCACCTTGATGAATCGAGACATAAGCATCTTGAATATTCATCTTGCCTTTACGGATAGACTTAATTTCCGTCCCTTTTAATACTAGACCTGCTTCGTAAGTCTCAATGATTTCATAGTCATGACGAGCCTTACGATTTTGCGCTAATGGCTTATCCTTTCCAGGTTGTGCCATCGACTCCACCTACCTTATCTACCTCGCTTACGAATCTTAAAAGATTTTTTCGCTGAAGATTTATCAGCTTTCTTTTTAGAGTTTTTACGCTTTGAATAAGCTTTCTCTTTTCCACTTGCTCGTTGAAAATCTTTTTTCGATTTTGGGCGATTATTTTTATCTTTTTTGCCTTTTTGTTTCGGTAAACTAATGGGCCTCATGCCTTCCATGGGCTCCGCTTTAATTAATTTAAAATCAATATTACGTTCATCCATATCGACCGCCATTACTTCAATGATCACTTTTTGACCAATGCGATAAATATTGCCACGATTACGTCCCATTAATACCATATGTTGAGGATTAAATTCATAATAGTCATCGTCTAAATCTTTTAAGGAAATTAAGCCTTCAATTGTATTTGGTAATTGAACGAAAATACCAAATGATGTAATCGAGCTAATCATCCCTTCGTATTGTTCTCCGACTTTGTCCATCATATATTCTGTTTTCTTCAGTGCATCGGTTTCGCGTTCAGCATCTACTGCCCGTCGTTCCATTTTTGAAGCATGTTCGGCAATGCCTGGTAATTTATCTTCTAATTTTTCAATTTCCTTGGCACTTGGTTGATTGACTAAATAACGATGGATTAAGCGATGAACCATTAAATCTGGATAACGACGGATTGGCGAAGTAAAATGTGTATAGTCTTCAGCCGCTAATCCAAAATGTCCAGCTGGTAAATCACTATATTTGGCTTGTTGCATACTGCGTAACATCATCGTTGACACCACTTGTTCAAAGGGCTCCCCTTCAACCGCTTTAAGTGCCTGTTGTAATTGACGTGGTTCTATTTGCGCTACATTCCCTCTTAAAACCATCCCAAAACTGGTCACAAATTCCGCAAAGCGCAACATTTTTTCTTCTTTGGGTTGTTCATGAATACGATAAACAAAAGGTAATTGACGCTTCGTATATTCGTAAGCCACCGTCTCATTGGCACATAACATAAAGGATTCAATTAATTTTTCACCTGTATACCGGGCTCTTAATTGAATATCAAGTGGGTGACCCTCTTCATCTACAATAATTTTAGCTTCTGGCGCATCAAAATTCAATGCTCCGCGATTGGTTCTTTTCGCTTCTAAAATATGATGCAACTCCGCCATTTCTTGTACCATTTCACTGATTTCGCTAAACTCGCGATTGGTTACATCATCGCCATCGATCATTTTATTGACCGCATCATAAGTCATTCGATAGGATGAATTAATGACGCTTGGATAAATCTCATAGTCGATGACTTCTCCACGGGTGTCTACTTTCATGTCGCAAGTTAACGTTAGACGGTCCTCATTGGCATGTAAGGAACAGATACCATTAGAAAGACGTTGCGGTAACATTGGCACCACACGGTCTGTTAAATAAACACTGGTTCCACGTTCAAAAGCTTCACGGTCAATGGCCGAGCCTTCTTTTACATAATGCGAAACATCAGCGATATGGACACCTAATTGGAAAGTACCATCGTCATTTTTCTCTAATGATATCGCATCATCTAAGTCTTTCGCATCCGCCCCATCGATGGTGATAATTAATTCATTTCTTAAATCACGACGCCCTTCTAAATCTTTAGGATCAATTTCTTGTGGAACCGCATCTGCTTCTGCCATCACATTTTCAGGGAATTCATGCGGAATTCCAAACTGAAACAGAATGGCTAAAATATCTACACCTGGTGCGTCACGATGACCTATCTCTTTCGATACTAAACCAGTTAAAAGATTAGGGTTATCGCTTGTGGGATATTCTTTAATCTTAATAATACAAATCGTATGATCTGCCGGATGAATCCCTTCAGGCAAGACCATTATTTTGACCTCTTCGCCATATTCACCTTGAGGTACAATATAACCTAAATAACCGGTCTGTTCACGTTCATCTTGATTATAACTATAAAATTCACCCACCATTTGTTTGGTTACTCTTTCAATGACTTTCGTAACCATCGCTTCCGAGCCTTTGCCCGTTTCGGGGTCAACTCGTTTTATAATTTGTGCTTCGACGATATCGCCATTCATCGCTGCCCCCGTATTGGTTGGTGGGACAAATAAATCTGGTTCGCCTTCTTCATAAGTAATAAAACCAAATCCTTTGTTATTGGCGCGGAATGTTCCTGTTATTAAATTATGAGACGTTTGTATGGATCTGAATTTATTGCCATTGATCATTTCCACTTCTTTAATGTGTTGTAAAAAAGTAATGGCTTTAACGAGCTTTTTGTATTTCTTGACCCCTTGCATCTTAAATTCAGTTGCTAGTTGGTTAATTGTAAAGCCTGTTCCTTTATTGGCTCTAAAAAATGCTAAAAGTTCTTGTTCAAAACTTGTTAATGACATCGTGAGCCTCCTCTCTCATTTTAAATTTTATCTTTGGATAAAGGCTAATAGGGATTGTTCAAACGCAGAGCGTTCTCGATTGGTAGTGATGACATGAGTGTTATGTTCAAACCATTGGAAATCAACTTCTTGCGCGCCGGTTAATGCGTCTCTCACTAAATACGCATCTTCTGGATTAATCATTTCATCTTCGCCTGATTGAGCAAGATAAAAGCGACTGGTAATTTGTGATAATTCCATATAAAAAGACATCGCAAAATAAGAAATCGACTCAATTTGTTCACGATAAAGACTCATTATACGGCCCTTTTCCACTTGATACTCATCTAAGCGATTTTGCTTCTCATATAAATGACGTGCATATTGTTCGAAGAAATAACCAACATCAATTTGTTGAGCAGTAAAAACGGGAGAATTAAACACGCCACCCGCTAAATTAGCTTGATGGTTTTCGGTTAATAAACGTGTCGCAAAGATTCCTCCTAGCGACAAACCAAATACGAATAATCGTTCATATTGACGCCCTTGCATATAATGTAATGCTGCTTGTGCTTGTTCCCACCATTGATCGGGATGAGCTTCTAAAATATCGTAAATATCATCCGTACCATGCCCTTTAAAAGTGGGACATAACACTTCAATGCCCGCTCTTTGTAAAAATCGTGCCGTAGATAAAAAATCATTCGGCGATCCTGTATAGGCATGAAATAAAATAACACCTGTAGTCGCTCCTTCAACTTGATAAAAACGACTGTTTTCTATGATTGTTTCACTCATCTTTCACACTCCTACTCCTTTTTATTGTACATTATTTACTATTTCACTGCAAAAAAAGAAACTATGACAAACGCATAAAATAAGGGTTTATCATAGTTCAAAAATCTTATTTAGCTGATAAATAGGCCAACGCAAGGGCTAAAGCAAAGAACACAAAACCTAGAACAGATGTCGCTTTAATTAAGAAAGCTTCGAAGCCACGCGCTTTTTGTCTTCCTTGTTGATCAGCGCCACCACCGGTTAATGTACTGGCAGCGTTACTTTTGGCTGGTTGTAAAACTACTAATAAAATCAGTAAAACTGCTACCACCATCAATGCGATTAATAATGCATTATACAAAGGTATTACCTCCTCTTGAAGATTCCATTAATAATCTTACCATACAATGATTTAAATTGCTATGATTCTAAATCAAATCTAATAGAAAAAAATAAAAAGTAGG
>NZ_BCQX01000011.1 GCF_001552295.1 Globicatella sanguinis NBRC 15551
TAGACTTGAATAACTTTTACTTCACCTTTTACTAAATCAGGATTTTCTACAAATTCGGTAGTAAATGGAATTGGTTTAGTACTTGTTGTAACGACTTGTTCAATCTTACCTGTACCGACCAATACAACTTGATTTACTGGTGCTTTCGTTATTTCTTTTGAAACGGTTGCTTCGCCATAAGGTTTACTATTTAACATTGGGGTAGTAGTGGTAATCTTTTGTTCACCATTAACACCAACAGTTTGAACTTTTTCTTCACCTTCTGGAAGATCAGCAGTTTCAATTCTTTCTGTTTTAAACGGAATAGCTTTAGTTGTAGTTTCAACTTTATCTACCACGACACCAGTACCAACATATACTATTTGAGATATTGGTAATTTGACCACTTCTTTTGACACAGTCGTATCTCCGAATTGTATGTCATTTATCATTGATTTTGAAATTGTTGTTACACTTTCTCCATTTACACCATTTTTATAAACTATTTCTTCCCCAACCAATAATTCAGCTGATTCAATATATTCAATCTCAAATGGAATCTGTTCATTTACTATTTCTTTTAAATACGTAATCTTACCCGTTCCGATTTCAATAATTTCATCAAATGTATTTGATACTACTTCTTTACTTCTGAAAGGTCCCTCAATCATTTTAGAGCCTTGATACAATGTTTTAGTAGTATATTCTATTTTGCCATCAAGACCATTCTGTAAAATACTGATATAACCCGATGGTAATTCAGAATTTTGAATATATTTTGTTCTATATGGAATAATTTCAATCTCTTTTTCAACTTTTTCAATTAAATTATTTAGAACTTCAAACTTAACTGGAGTTAGACCATTTATGAATGAAGCATAAGCTCCATAATTCCATTCATTATTAACTACATATTCAGTTAATGAATATTCAGTTTCAACAGCATCAACTGGAAGCACAAAATTTAATATGATAGATTGTGTGCCATCTTGATTTTGCTTTACAGTAAAACCCTTGTTATTTTGTGAGGTCCACATTTTACTTTCATCCCAACGTCTTGATACTTGGGCGTATATATTGTTAATAGTGCTATTGTCATTTATTAAAAATTCTAACTTAACTTCTTCTCCAGGTTTATAATAATACTTGTCAAACTTTACATCAATAATTTCTGGAAGCACTGCCGTTGTTGGAGGCTGTTTATTATCTCCATTTGGTAATACGATAAAGTCTCGATTAATTATTTCATCTCCAAAATTGAGATACAGATTTTTATTAGTATTTTCAATTTTTACCTCTTCAAAGGTATACATGGTTTCTGATATATTTGGAGGCAAATCAATAGTATGTTCTAACGTATATGTGCCATTTAAATTATCCGTAATATTTGTTAATTTGGGAATATAATAAAACCTAGTATATCTAGGATTATTATTCGAATCTGAAAACAGTTTAATATTCATTTCTGAAATTTCAGTTGAGGATTCAATTAATGAAATTATTTTTATTGGTTCTCCTGATTGATATAATTCTTTTTCAGGTGAAATACTAATCAAATTTAATACATCTTCTTTAGGTGGCATTGTACCAATTTCAACAATCTCATCAATTGTGGGTTTCAAAATGATTCGATTATGAAATTCTCTATCTCCATATATTCTACCATTCAAATAGTATTGTGTATAAGTTACTTCTTCTAGGCCCTTCTCACCTTGTCGAACAATATTTCTGATATCGATTGGCAAATCTGGTACTTGATAAATAATTTGGTCAAATGGTATTTCAATTTCTTCGGTGACAGTCTCTGATGTCAAGATTCCTGTACCAACTTTTATTATTTCATTAACAGGCTCCTTATATTCCTCCGAAACTACATGTGGTTCAACTAACATTTCGGAACCAAAAACTGTTTGACTAATCGTTTGACTAATCGAACCATTTTGACCGGTTTGAATTAACGCTCTGACGCCTTCTCTCAGCTCAGAATCTTCAATAATGATTGTTTCAAATGGAATTATTTCTTCTCTAGTTGAAATTCTCTCTTCCGGCTCATACATAATATCAATGGGAACTTCAACATAAGGTATGTTTGCAAAACTATTATCCATACTTGCAGTTACATAATTCCCCCATTCATCTTCTAAGTTTACCTCTGTAAGATAATATCTAGAGCTAGGGGTTTTATCATTCGTCGGGAAATCGAACTCTATTCTATAATAACCTTCAGAATCTGTTGAAATTCTTGCTATTTTATCCTGAGATAATTCCGCTTTACCTATTCCTGAAGGATTTGTTAATCTAATTTTTCCATTTTTAATATTACTATCTTCTTTTGCTTTAATCATGTAGGTGATAGTTTCCCCGGATTTGTATGCACTTTGTGATGACTTTATTTCCAATATTTCTGGAACAGAAAATTCTTCACCAATTTGTGAAACTACACCAAATTCTGTGTAATTAATATTACTATAATCTAATATAAGTTGGTTTCCCCATTCATCTTGTAATGTCAACCAATAAGGTGAAAAAGCAGTTGTATCAATTATATTTGACGTATCCAAAGTAAAATTAATACTGATTACACTGTCATTATTTTTTGTAATGTTCTGTGGTTTTAACGTAATAAAATCAGTTCCACCATAAGGTAGTCTAATTTTTGAACCTGCCAATGTAAGTGAGACATCTGTGACTGTTTCGCTCTCTTCTCTAACATTTACTGTGATATTAATGGGTTCACCAGTAGAATAATATAATTTATCGGTAACAAGTGAAACAAATTTTGGTGCATATATGTCCTGTGTGGGAATATTCGCTCGGTTTAAAAATGTACCAGAAGATATTTCTAATTCACTATCTTCAGTATTTTTTTGAATTATATCTGATGATTCTAAAGAATTTTCAAAAATATTATTATCATTTTCTCCCACAATTTCTGATGTTTTAGGTTCTAAATTTTCAGAAAATGTATAGTTATCACTATTGTCTTCGATAATAATTTCTTCCGAGCTAAGATTTTCATTAGAAAAACTTACGGACAAAGCAATATCCTGTACTTCATCCAATGAAGTTGGAATATTAGTTTCAACCTCTTCTTCTGGATCACCGATGTCTTCAATAACAGTAACTTCCTTAATTTCATTATCATCTTCGGAAATAGTCTCAACTTCTGAATCCACAGGTACATTATTTACAATAAGTGAATCACTAACAACATCATCAATGTTTTCAGCTGCGACATTAATTATTTTAGTGTTTGATATACTTATCAATAAAAAAACACCAACAATGCAACTTACTAAGCCATTATTGGTTTTTCTTAATGCATACCGATTTTTTCTCTCCATAAGATATCTCTCCCAATATTTATTTTAACGCAAAGCTTATAATTAATATCAATATTATCACGTTAGTCTTTTTTTGCAATACTAAAATATATGTTTGTATATTAAATATTTATTACAATATTTTTTAAGTTTATTTTAAATCAATTTTCTGATTACAATTAACAAAATACCCTATTAACAGCATTTTATGCTAATGATTTATAATTTAAGTTAAAAAATATTTTCAATATTAAATATATTTTACTTCTTGCCCACTCCCTCTTAATTGATTCGCTGTTAGGCGAAGGCTAATGAGGTAAAGCTTATTTTCAAGTATGGCTTTCTATTTTTAATCTGCGTTAAAAATTTAGCAACGCCCTTCGTATATAAAAATTCGGCGAGCCTCAGCCCGCCGATTAATATATTCATTTACTATAATGCCTCTGCAATCTTCTTAACGAAGTCTTTTAGTTCTTCGCCAATTTCTTGGTGTTCTAAACCTACTAAAATACTTGATTTCATGAATTCTAATTTATTCCCTACGTCAAAACGTTGGCCATTAAATTCTTTAGCAAAGACGCGTTGGGTTTTATTTAAGGTATCAATCGCATCGGTTAATTGAACTTCGCCACCCGCACCGACTTCTTGTTTTTCTAATAAATCAAAGATTTCTGGTGTTAATAAGTAACGACCAATAATCGCTAAATCACTTGGTGCGTCTTCCATTTTTGGTTTTTCAACGAATTTTTTAACATTATATAGGCCTTCTTCTAATTGGCTCTCTATGTCGATAACACCATATTTACTAATGTCTTCCATCGGCATTTTCATGACTGCAATGTTTGAGGCATGATTTTGTTCATAAGCATCGATTAATTGTTTAGTTAGAGGCACTTCGTCACGCATGATGTCATCACCTAACATCACCACAAAGGGTTCGTCACCGATAAAGCTTTTAGCTTGTAGTACCGCATCACCTAATCCTTTTGGATAGGGTTGGCGCACAAAGAACATTCTAATACCAGTTGTTTCACGGACGATATCTAATAACTCTTGTTTACCTTTCATCTCAAGGTTAGATTCTAATTCAATGTTAGAGTCAAAGTGGTCTTCAATCGCACGTTTACTTTTTCCAGTTACGATTAAAATCTCTTCAATTCCTGAAGCTAATGCTTCTTCTACAATAAATTGAATCGATGGTTTATCAACAATTGGAATCATTTCCTTAGCAATTGCTTTGGTTGCTGGTAAAAAGCGTGTTCCAAGTCCTGCTGCTGGAATCACAGCTTTTCTAACTTTAGACATATATATACCTCTTTCTATTCAATATTTAATGATTGATTTCATTGTACACTATTTTAACGCATTACGCTAGCGTTTTGTTATTTAAAATATCAATATCTAATAAAAATTTGCTTTTTAACACAATTATCGGTATAATTTTGCTTGTTACTAAATAAAAATGTTACTTTAAATAACAAAGGAGTCCATTATGAAAAAATTATCAGTTCAATTATTAGCTGAAAATGTTACGAACAAACGTAAAGCGAAAGATTTAACGCAAGCTCAATTATCAGAATTGACTGGCATCAACCGTTCTTTAATCGGACGTATTGAAAACTTAGACTACTTACCGATGATCAATCAATTAGAAAGCTTAGCAGAAGCATTGGATTTTGATGTGACTGAATTATTCGTAGAAGAAAAAGCTGAAACGGAAAAAGCAGCACCAAAATCATATAAAATTGCGGTTGCTGGAACAGGTTATGTTGGATTATCTTTAGCGGTCTTATTAGCACAACATAATCAAGTGACAGCAGTTGATATCGTTCAAGAAAAAGTAGACATGATTAACAATAAAAAGTCACCTATTCAAGATGACTATATCGAACAATTTTTAGCAGAAAAGGATTTGAATTTAACGGCTACTTTAGATGGTGAAAAAGCATATGCTGAGGCGGATTATGTCATTATCGCGGCTCCAACTAATTATGATAGTAAATTGAATTTCTTTGATACTTCAGCTGTTGAGACAGTGATTGAGTTAGTATTAAAAGCTAATCCTAATGCGACGATGATTATTAAGTCAACCATTCCCGTTGGATATACTGAATCTGTTCGTAAAAAATACAATACAAAAAACATCTTATTCAGTCCAGAGTTCTTACGTGAATCAAAAGCATTATACGATAACTTATATCCTTCACGTATTATCGTTTCTTGTGATGAAGAATCGCGTGAACAAGCAGAAATCTTTGCACAATTATTACAAGCTGGCGCATTAATTGACGATGTCCCTACCTTATTTATGGGATTCACAGAAGCAGAAGCGGTTAAATTATTCGCCAATACCTACTTAGCCTTACGTGTTTCCTATTTCAATGAATTAGACACTTATGCTGAGACTAAAGGTTTAAATACTAAAGACATTATCGATGGTGTTGGTTTAGATCCACGTATTGGCACCCACTATAATAACCCTTCATTTGGTTATGGTGGTTATTGCTTACCGAAAGATACAAAACAATTATTAGCTAACTTTGATGATGTTCCACAAAATATGATTACAGCGATTGTTGAATCAAACCGTACTCGTAAAGATTATATTGCAGATCGTGTATTAGAATTAAGTGGTGCGCATTCTTATGATGGCACTTGGGATGAGACGAGAGAAAAAGAGACGGTTATTGGGATTTACCGCTTAACGATGAAGAGTAATTCTGATAACTTCCGTCAATCAGCGATTCAAGGCGTCATGAAACGAATCAAAGCGAAAGGTGCTAAAGTGGTCATTTATGAACCAACCTTAGAAGCAGGTACTACGTTCTTTGGCAGTGAAGTAATCGGTAACTTAGATGAATTCAAACAATTATCTCAAGCGATTATTGTAAACCGTTATGATAGTCGATTAGATGACGTTAAAGATAAAGTATTTACACGCGATATCTTTATGAGAGATTAATAGATAAAAGAGTCTGAGAAAAATCTCAGGCTCTTTTTTCAATTTTTTTCTTTAATTTGACTTCTACTTTTGTTGCAAATAAATGATTTTAAAATTAACTATTTTAAACAATTTCGTAGTTTTCTTTTTTATTAATTTACACTTTATTCCTAAAAATAATTACATATTTTTGTAACTATATATTTTTTGAGCTAGAAGCTTTCCACCGTCTTAAATAAATACTCCTTTACAGTAACTGAGAATGCATAAAAGCCACCATGTACTCCGATGCCTTCTCAGTCATCAAAATATACATGATAGCTTAACTAAATATACACAGCCGCAAACAATTGAATATATATCAACCAAGCCATTAAGACGACTATGATACCATTCAACCACTGCGCTGATAATTAACGAATAATAATTTGATTGATTTTATCAAGTCTTTGCTCAGCGTCTTTAATCCACCAATCAATACCGCTCACCCACCGAGCTGATTATTAACGTACAATAATTTGATTGAATTTATCAAGTTTTGGACCAGCCTCATTCATCAGTCAAAATATCTATTACTCTTCTAAACCTTATTTTCTGGCCACTATTATCTAAATCAAAAATAGAATGATAATCACTAGCAAGACTCCCAATGACATTGACTTTGTCGTCAGCTGGTAAATTTCTGCCTAGTATTTGTAATTCTCCTTCATAGCGTCCATATTTACGATTATCGATAGTGATGCTTCCTTTGTCCCGTTTTTGAGAATTTTTATCTGGCTGATAGGTATTGGCAACCAAGTTTTCTCTTAAATCGGATACTCTCAACAACATTTTGGGTGAATCCAAGCGAATGGTTAGTACTCGGTCATATAGCCATGTATAAGATTCTTCAAGGTTCACTGGTAAATCCATCACATCTTGATTGACATAATTATCAATTGCTTCAAGTTGTTGCGTTGATAATGCAAGATCTCCTAGAAATACCGCGTCCGCACCCCATTCAAGGAGTTTGCGATAGGCCAAAACTGGTGGCAAATGACGCGTGACTTCTACTGTCGGTAGTCCTAAAGCAAGCGGTCCACGTTTTGCTGTATCGCCAGCGATAAAGGCTAACACTTCAAAACCCTCATTTTTGAAAGTTTGATTGATGGCTACAAACTGTTCGATATCGAGTCCTGTTTCGGGACGAGGATAAAAATTATGCATGACCATTATTTTATGACCTAATTGATCTTTTAAACGTAAAATTTCTTCCCTTTGTTTTTGCTGAGTTGAAGCATTGATGGTTAAATCGATATGCCGTGGTAATGTTGCAAGTTCCTCATAACTAATTCCAAAATCAATTCTTAAGTTATCAATCGGGTATTCTTCAACGAGTTCAGTTAAATTTTTCACGTTTAAAAACTTTAGTGTATGGTGACTGACATCGGCAATGACATAAAATTGTTCGTTTTTCAACCAAGCTAGCATTGTTTTAATTTTTGAAGCATAGTCACTGGATACCTCTTCTGGGATATGCAAGGAGGTGAATACTCTTCGTTCCTTGATCGCTAATTGAGTTAACCATTGCTTTTGCTCTTCAAAATGGCTAGCGTAGATGGAAAAGCCAAGTGGCTTATGCATTCGTTAAGTCCTCTGGTTTAATCATAATGCTTGTTACCACAAAGCCACCAATATAAGCGATAACTAAACCGATGAAATAATGAATCATGGTACTTGGAGTCATTAATGGTAAGGCTACTAAACCGGATGGTCCCCATGCAGTCGCTCTAACGCCCATCAACATTGCATACGCACCACCAAATCCTGCACCTAATCCTGCTGTGATGAATGGTTTACCCAAAGGTAAAGTAACCCCATAAATTAAGGGTTCACCAATTCCTAAAAATCCTGCTGGTAAGGCACCGGCAATGACTTTTTGTAGTCTTTCATCCTTCGTTTGTCTTGCTTTTAGGTAAATAGCAATGGCTGCTCCTACTTGTCCAGCACCGGCCATCGCTAATACTGGGAATAGCGATACACCACCCATTTGTTCTAATTGAATCGCATAGATCGGAATCAATCCATGGTGTAATCCTAATAATACCATTGGTAAGAATACAGCTGATAAAATATAACCTGATAGTACGCTAATGATTGGGTTATTCGATGCAATAAAGATATTTAAGAATTTAACTAACCAATCAGATAAGAAACCTGACACTGGCATTACTAATAATGCCATAATAATAGCGGTTAATAATAAGCTTACAACAGGTGTGACGATTAAGTCTAATACATCTGGAACCACTTTACGCATTGCTTTTTCAATACGTGATAGGATATAAACACCTAAGATTACCCCAATAATTCCCCCTTTACCGGTCGTTAAGATTGAGTTTAATGGTGTTTCCGCATCATATAAACCAAGCAATGTTGAGAATTCTACGATTGGAGCCGCAATCGACATTGCCCCAACCATTCCACCTAACGCTTCAGTTGCGCCAAATTGTTTAGCTGAATTAATACCGGTATAGATAGCAAAGTATCCTAGGAAGCTAGTACCGATTAATGAGAAGATGATTCTAGTTCCTTCCCAGAAATTGCCACTTAAGGTACCTTGAGTTATCAATTGACCAAGTAAACTACCAAAGCCTTGGAAAATACCGGCTGCAATAATGGCTGGAATTAATGGAATAAAGATATTAGCAATAAGTTCTAATGCTTGTTTTAATTTACTTTTATGTTGTTTTGATTTAACAGTTTGTTTATTTAATTTCCAATCCTCATTGGATTCATCAATAGTTAATTCAGGGCTTGATTTAAATTTGTAGGTTTCAATCATTTCATCGGCTACTTTACGTGCTTTTCCTGGTCCTACCACCACTTGTACAGTATCCGCATCGACAACCCCCATCACGTCTTCAATATTTTTTAAGCCTTCAAAATCGATTATTTCCCGATTTTTAGGTGTGATTCTTAAACGAGTCATACAGTTAGTAACAGAGGCAATATTCGATTCGCCACCTATTTTTTCTACTATTTGTTTAATTAATTCAGCATTACTTGCCATTTTCATTTCCTCCATTCGTATTGTTTAAACGAATTGCTTCTCTAATATGTCCTTCTGATTTTTCCAACAATGTCGTGGCTGTTTCAAAGTCAACCTCTAATATAATCATTAGAATGGCTGTCTTAACATCACCTTTGCTTTCGGTTAAAGTTTGTTGGGCTACTTCAAGACTGACTCCTGTTGCTTCACAAACAATTTTTTGTGAACGGCGAACAAGTTTTTCATTCGTGGCTTGAACATCAACCATCAAGTTTTGATAAACTTTACCTTGTTTTACCATTGAAACAGTGGATAACATATTTAAAATTAATTTTTGAACCGTTCCGGCTTTTAATCGTGTTGAACCAGTCAAGACTTCTGGTCCTGGCACCGCTTCGATTACGATTTTAGCAACTTTTCCTATTTCACTATCCGCGTTACAGGCAATCGACACCGTATGTGCTCCTACCTGATTAGCATAATTCAATCCGCCAATTACATAAGGGGTTCGGCCACTAGCGGCAATCCCTACTACTACATCGTCTGCACTTAATTCGATAGCCGTCAAATCAGCTTTCGCCATTTCTTGACTATCTTCTGCTCCTTCTACCGCAAACATCATCGCCTCTTGACCACCGGCAATTAAGCCTTGAACCATTTCTGGCGATGTCCCAAATGTGGGCACACATTCTGCTGCATCTAACACACCGAGTCGCCCACTGGTTCCAGCACCTATATAAATTAATCGTCCTCCTTTCTTAAATGCTTGATCGATTACGGTAACGGCTTGTTCAATTTGTGGTAGTACTTTTTTAATAGCTAGAGGCACTTTTTGGTCTTCTTCATTCATTATGGTTAATATTTCATGAATTGACATTTCATCCAAATGCATCGTATTAGGATTTCTAGTTTCGGTACTCATTCCCTCAAGATTAATCAAGTGTTTCATCTCCTTTTAAAATTCTCGTCCGTTCAATCATCAAGATGCCTTCATCATAAATATTATGTAAATAACTAGAAAAGATCACATCAATTAAAGTCATTTGAGCAATTCTCGATGACATGGCTGCACTTCTCATTCCTATTTCACTATTAGGAACAAATAAAGGATAAGTAGATAATTGACTTAATCGTGAGTTGCCTTCTTTCGTCATGGTGATAATTGTAGCCCCTAAATTCTTAGCTTCTTGGACACATTTAATGACTTCATCTGTTTGACCTGAATAAGAAATAGCAAAAGCCAAATCATTAGCATTCATATTCCGTGCCATTAACAGTTGCGTATGCCAATCTTCCGATACGTGAACCATCTTATTAATTCTAGCAAACTTCATCTGAGCGTCTTTTGCAACGATTAGCGAAGCGCCGATGCCAAAGAAAACTATTTTATCCGCTTTTTCAATTTCACTCACACATTGGTCGATTAAAGAATCCGAAATTAAAAATGTTAGTTCTCTTAATATTGATAAGTTATTCAAAATCACACTTGTAATCAATTCACTTGAATTATCATTTTGATTAAAGACATGATTATCTAATTCAAAGACATTCTCTCGCACCGCCTGTTCATAAAGCAATTCCTTATTAAAAGATTTATACCCGTCAAATCCAACTTTTTTGCATAATCGGATAATCGAAGTCGGGGATGAAAAAGTCGCTTCAGCTAATTGATGAATACTCATGTTTCCTACTTTCAATGGATTCTTTAAAACATAGTCGATAATCGACCGCTCTGTTTGACTGGCTGTTGGCCGATAAACTCTCAATTTTGTCAGTGTATTACTCATTCTTACCTCCATTATAAGACGTGTGGAATTTTATTACAATAAAGCGCTTTAATCATGGTACATTATACCATAAGTTGTATTATTTGGGTAAATGAAAAGGATGGGCAAAAAAATGAAAATAATATCATTTTCATTTCTAATGCCCATCACATATTGTCAAGTGAGAGTTAACCAATTTACAGCACCTTACTAAAATCACCTAAATACTGACTAAATAATTTTACTGAAGAATAAAATTATGAAACCAACTCCTATTTTCTGATTAAAGTTTAATTCTATTCATATAGGAAATTGATATTATTACTTAACTAACACTAACTCTTTTTAAATAGATCTTTTTCCCACGATAATTTTCAAATATTATCCTGATACTAGAAACTCTTATCCCCTTTTGCAAATCAATAATTTTTTTATAGCCAATAGTTCCAAAAGATAATTTTATTACTTCTCCATCTCTTTTAACAATTTCAACTAAGAATTTTTCGACTCTTTGTCCTTTCGTAATATCCTCTTGGATGATTAAATAACGAATATCTTGGGTTTCTTCAACTTCAATAATTAATTCATTGGATTCAACAAATTTAAATTGGCAATCATCTTTATACAAAATATTCTTCCCGCAATGAATAGGAAATGTTTTGTCATTTATTTTTAGTTGCCTTATTTTTTCACCTAATCCTGCCAATTCTTGCGCATCTACTTCAGAAATTAATCCTTCTTTGTTAGGGGGGACATTTAATAATAAGACGCTATTACCGCCAACTGACTTTTTATATAAGTTAAATAGTTCTTCACTACTTTTTACTTGTGAGTCTTGATCAGGATGATAGAACCATCCTGGTCTTATCGAGGTATCTGTTTCAGCTGGATACCAGATTAATTTACCTGGATAATTCATGATGACAGAACGACTACCTAAATCAGCATCTTCATGTCGATAAGTTTGAGCAAACTCCTTATCATCCGCTTGTTGGGAATGACTAGCTGTATAGGTTGGATCTGAATACGCTTCTGGTACCACACTCCACTCATTATTTCTTACGACGCCTGCTTCATTTCCTATCCATCGAACATCTGGTCCCATAATCGCAATTACTGCATTCGGTTGTAATTGGCGAATAGTTTGATAATAACCTAACCAATCATATTCTTGCGTTTTTCCATTGGGTCCTTCACCATTCGCTCCATCAAACCAAATTTCAAAAATGTCACCGTATTGCGTCAATAACTCGGTAAGTTGATTAACAAAAAATTCATTGTACTCTTTTCCTGTACCATAGCTTGATTCAGTCATATCCCAAGGTGAAAGATAAACTCCAAATTTCATATCATATTTTTTACAAGCAGCCGCTACTTCTTTTACAATATCTCCTTTGCCATCTTTATAGGGTGTATTCGCGATAGTATGTGAAGTATACTGGCTGGGCCACAAACAAAATCCATCATGATGTTTACAAGTTAATATGACGCCTTTCATTTCAGCAGCCTTTAAAGTGCGAACCCATTGTTCAGCATCTAATCTCTTGGGATTAAAACAACTAATATCTTCATTGCCCTGTCCCCATTCAGCATTATAAAACGTATTGATTCCAAAATGAATAAAACCAATAAATTCTAATTGTTGCCACTTTAATTGTCGCTCTGTAGGTACAACTTTTATTACATCCTCAATTTTCTTTCCCATAGGGTTATTCGTCACCTCCTAGTTCTGGCATTAATTAAACTTTATATTCTTTTCAACTGTAGTCTCTTGACACTCAACTATGACTTTTACTTTTGAGTAACGACGTTCTTCAAGATTTTCATCCAATCCACTTAACTCCTGTTCGCTTAATATAATGGAAAACGAAACCTGTTTTCCTTTGGGCACAAATAGTTTCTTGAACCCTTTCAGTTCTTTGACTCGTGGTATGACTTTTAAATGATGAGCTCGAATATAAACCTGAACGACTTCGTGAGCATCGAATTCACCGATATTGGCAATTTGTCCCGTTATTTCTACTTGATACTTTTCCTCATTGATTTTATCGCTAACTTGAACTTCACGAAGTTCAAATTTTGAGTATGTTAAACCATAACCAAACGGATAAGCATAACGTTCTTCTTGATCAATATAAGCATACTTATGATGGTTATCTTTATAGTTATAATAAACGGGTAAAGAACCATTTGACAATGGTATACTCATCGCTAATTTACCACTTGGAGACACTTCGCCAAATAACAGTTCAGCAAAGGCTATCCCTCCCATTTCACCGGGATATCCTAGATTAAAGAGTCCTTTTATTTTCGACTCAACTTCATTAATGATATGAGGCCGTCCTTGAATTAAAGCCACAATTATATTCTTATTAATTTTATAGATTTCATTAACTAATTCTTTTTGGCATGGTGGTAATTCAATATCAGCTAAGTCAATATTTTCGCCACTCGTCATTTCACTAGAACCACTTAAGGCTGCTCCATTTTCATCAAATTGAGTTGAAAAATCACGCGCACTGGCTCCTCCCAAAGCAAGAATAATAAAATCAGCCTGTGCAGCAATTTCTTTTGCTTGTTCTATCAGTTCCGTAGAACCGAATGATATCATACTACCTTTAGTATATAATACTTCAACGGGGGAGTCTTTAAGATATTCGTTAATCCCTTGTAAAACGGTAGACACAGTTTCATCTTCTTTATAGGGTGTATAGTCTCCTAACTGATTATAAGGTGCATCAGCGTTAGGACCAATAACCGCTATTTTTTTTATTTTATTAACATCAATCGGTAAAATATTGTTGTCATTTTTTAGTAAAACCATTGATTCTTGTGCCAGTTGTTTATTGATTTCGCGTGATTCTCGAAAATCATATCCTTTGATTTTCGTAGCTGGGGGTTCAAATAATCCTAATTTTTCTTTTAATTTTAAAACTCTTAATACAGCTTGATCTAAACTCTCCATCTCAAGATATTTCTTTTCAATTGCACCTTCTAAATAGGTAAAAACATTATCCCAGAGACTAATATCTACCCCGCTTTTTAAAGCCCAAGCAGCTGCTAATTCACGATTGCCATCCACGAGTGAAACTAGACGTTCTAATGCAACACCATCAGACATTACAGCTCCTTCATAACCTAATCTATCTCGAAGCGTTGAATTTAATAACTTCTCGTTACCATGACACGGGATGCCATCAATATCATTATAGGCAGCCATCGTTAGTTGAACATTTTCTTCAATAGCATATTTCATGGGCAATAAATGAATTTCATATAATTCTCGTTCCCCAATACCAGTTGGCCCTGCATTATGACCACCGTAAGTCGCACCTTGTCCCGCAAAATGTTTCAAGGTAGCCAATACCTTATCTGGTCCCAATCGTTCAGAAATATCCCCTTGAAGTCCTCTTAAAGCTGCTTTTGTAAAACGACCTGTTAAATAAGCATCTTCAGAAAAGCATTCTTCAGTTCTACCCCAACGAGGATCTCTAGATACATCTAAAGTAGATATTAAGCCAATATGTGCACCGGTCATACGTATTTCGTTAGCCACGATTGCTTGTGCTTTTTGATAAAGTGTGGGATTCCAACTGGCCCCAACACTATAATTGACTGGAAAACTTGTTGAGTAGAGTCCTTGATGTCCATGCGGACACTCTTCACTTAACAGTACTGGAATTCCTAAACGGGTATTTTCTTTCAAATAGTTTTGAATATCATGACTTAAAGACCATGATTCTTCTTTCGTCAGTCCGTAATTAAAATCCATCATTGACCATGGGTCTGCGCGAAAGACACCATAAATAAAACCTAAGCCATCCCATCGTTCTACTTCTTTTTTAAACGTTTCGGTTAGAATCACTTTTCCATTATTTTTTTCGAAGACATCCCACCCATATAATTTTTGATTCAGTTGTCCTACTTTTTCACGAAGTGTCATTTCTTTTAATAATTGATTTATCATAAGACCACCTTACATTAATTTAATTGTTTTAATTTCATAGGGCTTCACTTCACATTTAAATTGATTGTTTGAATCAATCCTTAATTCAGTTTCAATTTCTTCAAGTAAGTTACATTCATAAACTTTAGTATATGAAGACATAACCCTAGCATTCACTTTGCTTCGACGTCCTTTAAAGTCAAAAAGTCGTACAATAATTCCTTTGCCATCTTCTGATTGTTTTAAAGTATCAATTATTATCGCATCATTCTCAAATTCAATTGGAGGTGACATTATCTGCTGATTTTCAGCGACCGGTAAAGCCACTAATGGATTATTTAATTGATAACTTTCTGCTACAACATCGGAATTCTTCCAATCACCTAGATGCGGATACAAACTATAAGAAAATTGATGATAACCAATATCTGCTTTTGGATAGGGATCAATAGGTGACTTAATTAGAGATATTCCTAATTTCTGATACTCAGTATTGTAACCATATTTACAATCTGACATTAGGGCACAACCATAATCTTCTTCCGATAAATCAATCCACTTATGAGCACACGTTTCAAATTTGGCAATATCCCAACTGGTATTTCGATGCACTGGACGCTTAATATTTCCAAATTGAATGTCATGGGTACTTTCATATGTATGTATATCCACATTAAATTCTGCCCTTAATAACTGTTGGTTTTCTTGCCAATCCACTTCTGTTTTAAAATCAATTCTTCTTGAATACGCATGAAAAATCATTTCCTGATGAATAGTAGAATGTTGATAGTGTCGTGCAATAAGGAGACTAAATATTAAGGATCCGTTTTCTTTTACTTTTACACTGTTTAAATGACGAATAGTCCAACGTTTATAGGGATAATAGATATCGATGTCCCATGCATCATAATCCATCGGGATATCCTCATACACCACTAACTCATTTAATAAACCTCGATCGACATTCACCATACGCTGCACTTCTTTATCATATAAACTAATAATTTGGTAATCTTTATCAAATTCAACACAATAATAAGGAGTCTCTAATTGACGGGTTTTGTCATTATATTTAAATCTTGAATCCGCTTCTTCCGATTTCGTTTCTTCCAGCCCTACTTTTACAGTGGATAATGGTTTCAAGTTAGGTAAATAATATAAGCGTTCGTGAGTTGTCAACTGTTGACTTTCTAACTCTTTTTGGCCATTTAGAAGTAGACTTCCTGTTGATTCCTTTAATTGAATATAGCCATTTTGTGAAATTCCATTAGGATTAAAGATTATTAAATCATTCTTTTCCTCAGGAGAGGGAAATAGATTGTTGTATAATTGTTCAAATGATGCAAATAATTTTTCGAAAGTAGAATCCGCTTCATCATAAACTTCTTGAATGGAACTCCCCGGTAGGACATCGTGAAATTGATGCTTTAAAACGATTTTCCATAAATTTTCTAATGCTGATTTTGGATAGTTTTCCAATTTATAAAGAGTATACAGTTTTTCAATGTTTTGTAAGTAAAATTCCGCAAAACGATTTTGACGCTTTATTTTACCGATAGAAGTATAAGTACCACGGTGATATTCAAAGTAAAGCTCACCCACCCATGTATTAAAGTTTTGTTTCTCACTCGATTTTTCCAAATTTTCAAAAAAATCAAGTGCGTTACTATTCTTCACTTTTGGTATTCCTGGTAATCCATTTTCTAATCTTTTTGCTGTTTCCAGCATTTCGACAGTCGGCCCTCCCCCACCATCACCATATCCATAGGCATTCATAATAAAGTTATTTTTATCTTTATTGATATAACGATCCCAACTTTTCTTTAAAGTTAACGGATCTAACATACCATTATAGGTGGTATAAAATGGTGTAGGACTATAACCGACACTAACTGTCGGTATAAAATGAACTAACACTTCACTTCCATCTAATCCTTTCCAAGTTAAAGAATCATTTGGTATTTGATTCATTTGATTCCATGATAATTTGGTGGTCATAAAATACGGAGTATTGGTTTTAGCCATGATTTGTGGCAGTGTTGGTGAATAACCAAATACATCCGGTAACCAACAGATTTTACTTTCAATTCCTAATTCATTTTTAAAATACTGTTTTCCATATAAAAATTGTCGAACCATGGACTCACCTGAAATTAAATTAGTATCACTTTCAACCCACATCGCTCCTTCAGGTATCCATCTTCCCTCTTTAATTTGGGTTTGAATCAATTGATATAGTTCTGGATACTGTTCTTTAATATCTTGATACAGTTGCGGCTGGCTTTGAATAAAAGTAAAATTAGGATAATCTTCCATAAATTTTAAAATCGTTGAAAAACTACGTTCGCCCTTTTCAATGGCCTGCTGAAAAGTCCATAACCATGCCAAATCAATATGTGTATGACCTATTGCATAGACATCCACTGATGACAATTCTTTGAATTTTTGATATAAATCTAATTGTAAAATAGACTGAATAGTCTTTAAACGGTGGTAGTAATCGTCAGAATAAACTTGACGAAAATCAAGTAGCTTAATACATTTCAATAATGTTTCCTGATAAACCAATTTATAGGTATCTTCTTCAATAGCTTGCCAAGCTTCAACCGCTACTCTTAAATCCCAATAAGTATTATAGGTCGCTTTATCAATTTTATAAGCTTTTATGTACATTGGGAATTGCTTTTCTTCACGTCCACTAAAGATTTCAATTCGTAATGAAACTTTTTGGCCCCAAAACTTTTCTGGAACGACAGTATAACGATGATTAACATCTAACCCTTGAACTAGCTCTTCATTTAAATATAATTTCAATTGTGGATTAGTGCTATTATCCCATTCTGTTAGAGAGGAGTAGGCTTCAATCCAGAATGTTTCGCCAACATCTAATTGCGGAATCTTAATTTCAGATAACAAAGTATAATAACTATTTTTTTGTCCAAAATAAGTTCCTAAAACATAATCTTCATTTAAATCACCATTAACTAATCGAACATCATGAATTGGATATTCTTCTTTTTTGATAAAATTAGCTAATTTATAATATTGTTTTCGTATATACTCAAATTCAAACATAAATTCCTCCATATGGTTAGAACAATAGCCTCTGGAATAAGAAACCAGAGGCTATTAATTATTTATTATCGACTTTTATGAATTTGCCCAACGGTCATAAGCACCTTGGTAAACTTTCACATAGTCTTCAATTCCCATGTTTTCTAAAGTTTTTAAGTAATCTGCCCAAGTGTCATCATTCAACTCAACCGTTCCAGTAATGAATTTAGCTTCCATTTCCGTTACATAAGTTGAGATATCAGTAGCATTCATACTAATTTGGTCTTGTTCATCTTTTGTTAAATAAGTGATTGGGAATGGAACTTCAGCATATGGTGTGACTTTCTCTTCCGTTTCAGCACGTAAAAATTCTGTGAATTCCGTTACATCTGGATCTTCAGGATTTACTTTAATTGCTGTTAAGTCCGTCTCATAAACCGGTACTAAAATACCATAAGCTGGCGTGATGGTTCCACGGTAATCTTCAGCTTTTTCAACATCGACATTCTCATCATTAAAGAGTTTTATCTCATCCCCTGCGGCATTTTGTCCTTTATTCCATAAGAAACCTTCTGGCCCTTGGTTAATGAATTCATATCCCTCTTCTGAATAGAAATAATCAACCCATCTCACAGCAGCTGCAGGATCTTTCGCATTATTTGTAACTGCGAATGTACCTGTTGAGAATCGCGGACTAGCAACGGCTAGCGTTTCAGGTGAAAATTCACTGGTCAATGTTTGGAACATGGGGTCATTCATCGCTTCTTTTTCGTTTTCGCCTAAAGTAAAGTATGAGAAGTAGTCTTGGAATACTCCGATTTGATTATTTTGTCCTTTAGCTTTCTTTTGTTCATTAGATTGAATAAAGGTTTCTTGGTCTAATAATTTTTCAGAATATAATTTTTTCATAAATTCTAAGTAGCCACGATAATTTTCAGTTGAAGGAGCAAATCTTACTTTACCATCAACCTCTTCGATAGAAGATGATTTCATTCCAAATGATGCCATCATATATAAACGAATCGTATCTAGTTTAACATCAGTTAAAGGAATTTCATCTTGTTGCCCATTACCATTAGGATCTTCATCACGCATGCGAACTAGTAAATCATAGAATTCATCAACTGTTTTCGGAACCTCTTCCACGCCTAGTGCTTCTAGCCAAGTACCGTTATACCACATTGGACCTAATGGCCAAATACTAATTGAACTATGATTAATATAAGGTAAGCTATAAATATGACCGTCCGGAGCTGTGATTGATTTTTTAATATCTGGATTTTCTTCTAATACTTTTGACAAGTTTGGAGCATTTTCTGCTAATAAATCCTCTAATGGTAATAAAATTCCTTGAGAACCATAATCTACTTCCATACCACGTGTTAAGTTTTGAGAACCCGCTGCAAAAATAACATCAGGAAGATCACCACTAGCAAACGCCAAATTTAGACGTGTACTAAAATCTGCCATTGGAGGTGTAATATATTCCCATTTAATATTGGTCATTTTTTCATATTCTTGTAAAGTTGGCATGTCTTTCCATTCAGCTAATCCTGTACCTGGAGCAATTAAACTCATTTCTAAAGGTTCTTCAGAAATAGGAAATTTCGTTAAGGTATCGGCATTGACTGGTAGGACATTCATCAGTGTTGACAATAATAAACCTGCTGCTGTTGCTTTAAATAAACTTTTTTTCATATTATAACTCTCCTCATTTTTTATTTAATATAATTTTACAGCCATAAATTGGAAATTGCTCTACATCGTCCGGTATTAGTATCTGGTAATCTTTCCTTTCAATTGTTTTACCATTAGATACGTTTTTTATATCATCTACTAAGTCCAATATCTCACTAGTTAAGATCGTATCGAGTGATATTTGCTGATTACACAAACTTTTTTTGATAAATAAATAAATAATATGATCCCTTTGCGTAAGAAAATATGGGCCACTGGGTTGCAGATTAAGCGCACGCGTTCCATAAATTCCTTCACCGTAAATTTTCATCCAACGACCTAGACGCTTAAGTGATTGAACCTCTGTTTCTAATAAAGTTCCTTGTGGTGTTGGACCAACTCCAAATAATACATTTCCTCCCTTACTTACAATCTCAACCATTGTACTAATTAATTCATCACCTGATTTTATAACATCTGTTGGTACATAGCCCCAATCGTTGCCAATTGGGACATTACTTTCCCACGGTTTCGTTGGTATCTGATGATAGTCAGGAATTTTTCTTTCAGGAGTAACATAATTTTCATGACGACCACCCATTGCTCGATTTACCATAATGAGCTCAGGTTGATGTTTACGGGCAATTTCAGCTATCAGATCCATTTGTAAATCTTCTTTACCTTCACCACACCACCCCGCATCTAACCAAAGTAAATCAATTTTCCCATAATGGGTCGTTAATTCTTCGATTTGGCGATGAACGAAATCAACATAACGTTGCCAAATTTCAGGATATTGAGCAGTATCATAACTAGCATGACGACCTTTTACCTCCTCATCATCTAGCCAATAATAAGGACTATACCAGTCTGCTTTTGAATAATATACTCCGGCAGCCATATGATGACGACGAATAGCTGTCATGATTTCTCGATATAAATCAATTTTACAAGGACTTTGTTTGCCACAAATCTTAAATTCACTATATAAGGTATTAAACAAATTGAAACCATCATGATGCTTAGACGTTACAATGCCATATTTAAAACCACAGTCACTTAAAAGAGACATCCATTCGTCAGCATTAAATTCGGTAGGATTAAATTCTCCAATTAAATTCCAATAGTCTAGCTTTAATTGTCCAATCGACTCACGCCAAGCTTTAGGTTCTCTTGCCCATTCATCTTTTTCCGATAATTGCCATGATTCAACAATACCAGCTTGCGAATATAATCCCCAATGAATCAAGAAACCTAGATTTTGATCTTGAAACCATTCCAATTTTTGTGGCAACCATTTTGATTCTGGATACTGACTCATATCCAATTCGTTTGTTCCCTTACCTTCGACAATATCGCCACGAACTAAGTCTGACATAATCACCCTCCTTGTAATATATATTTAAAGATCTAATATTATATCTTATCATAAAACGCTTACACCAACAGTTCAATATGTATCTCCAAAGGCCATATGTAAGATATATTCTATTTATTATAGTTGGCAATGACAGTATTCATTGCATTTAAATTTTGATCCAATCTAAATAAAATTTCCTCCACAGTTAAAGCATTTGGTTTATCACACCAAATACAATACTCAACACCTTCTAGTAAACAGTGGTGGTCGAAGGGCATCATTTGGTCATCTGAAAACAGTAATGGTTGCCATCCTTGTATGATTTTATCAGGTACAGGATATTGATAACCCGCATTTTCACCTAAAACAAAATACATATACTTATCATTACTGTTAACCAACTGATGTCCCTTTTCGATAAAAGTACAAAGAGGTGCCATGTTCTTGTTCCATCGTGTCCAATAATGAACAACAGCGCGATGGTCTACTTCTACCAAACCAGAATCATTTAAACGATAAAGGCCATCACTCCACACATGGGGACGCAAACCTTTTGAGCATACAAATTCAATTAATTGATTAACATATTCAATATAAAGTTCAAGTCCACTCGCTTGGGTGCCATACTTTTCGATTGTTCCTTGATATAAATCTGGATAACTTGAAATTTGATCAAAATCAATAAATTCATCGACCCCAATATGAAATCCTGAGCTTTCTTTAAATAAATGGATATATTCATCTAGTAATGAAAGCACCAATTCAACTGCCTTTGGATTAGTAATATCCAGTGCATTATTAGGAATACTAAGAGTACTTTTTTCTACTTTAAGACGTAATTCAGGTCGTACTTCTAGTAATGGTTTTAAATGACCTGGACTATCAAGTTCTGGTAAAATTTCAATCTGTTTTAAACTTGCTTCTTTCATAATCAGCTTAACTTCTTCTTTAGATAAATGATTTTCAGCTACCATTTCAGGACAAGTGTCACATTCAATGCGGAATCCTTCATTATCACTAAAATGCCAATGTAACGTATCAAAGCGATGTTTATCCATAATATCAAGGATTGCCATCATCTCTTTGAAATTAAAATATTTGCGTCCCGTATCAACCATTAAAAATTTTTTCATTACTTATCCTTTCAGTGAACCAACCATAACCCCTTTTACAAAGTATTTTTGTAAAAATGGATACACAATGATAATAGGTAATGTTGAAACAATCATAACACCGTATTTAATGACTTCACTTAGCTGTTGTTTTGAATAAGCTAACTCTGCCATTGATGAGTTCATCATACTTGAAGTGGCACTACCAGTTGACGAAAGATCTTGTAACACTAATATTTCTCTTAAAATCATTTGTAATGGATATTTTGCTTTGTCTGATAAGTAAATTAATGCACCAAAGAAACTATTCCAGTGTCCAACACCATAAAACAATCCCATAACTGCTATAATCGGCATGGATAATGGTAAGATAATTTTGATAAACATTGTTAAATCATTACACCCATCGATAATCGCTGCTTCCTCTAATTCACGTGGTACATTTGTTTCAAAAAAAGTTCGAGTCACAACAATATTGTACATTGAAGCTGCTCCAGGTAAGACCATCGCCCAAATAGTGTCTAGCAAGCCTAAATTACGCATTAATAAATAAGTTGGAATCATCCCGCCGCTGATAAACATTGGAACTATCATAAAATTCATTAGAAAATTACGTCCAAAAAAATCTTTTCTTGCCAATGCATAAGCACAAGGAATTGTAACCATTAAGTTAATCGCAGTTCCTAATAAAGTATAAATAATAGTATTTTTATACCCTGTCCAAATCTGTTTGTTTTCAAAAATTGCTTCATAACCCATCCAAGTAAATTCCTTCGGAAATAACCACATCTCTCCAGAATTCACATGATAAGGATTGCTGACAGAAGCACTCAATATATAAATTAATGGATACAGGACCAGTATTAAAGCAATTAATAGGTAAAGGTAAACAAAAAATAAATATACACGGTCTTTAAATAACATTTTTTTACCAAACAATTAAACCACTCCTTTCTAGAATAATGAAGTTTGACTAACTTTTTTAGCAATTTGATTTACAATGACCAGTAAAATCATATTAATAAGAGCATTAAATAAGCCAACCGCAGCGGCAAAGCTGTATTGTGCATCAAGTAAACCTTGCTTGTAAACAAAAGTCGCAATAACATTGGATGATTCCATATTTAAAGGGTTTTGTAATAAAATAATTTTCTCAAAGCCCATTGCCATTAAAGAACCGAAATTCATAATTAACAAAATAACCATCGTTGGAATAATGGTTGGAATATTAATGTACCAATTACGTTGCCATCTAGTTGCCCCATCAATCGTTGCAGCTTCATGTAATTGTTCATCGACACCAGATAATACCGCAAAGTAAATGACTGAGCCCCAACCTGTTGATTGCCAAACACCTGATAAAACGTAAATAGTTTTAAACCATCGTGGATCTTGTAAAAATGCAGTGCGTTCAAATCCTAAAAAACTTAAGAAATGGTTAATAATCCCGGTTGAAGGTGATAAGAATGAAATAATCATCCCTGAAATAACCACAACAGAAATAAAATTGGGTGCATAGGTTGCTGTTTGGACAAACTTTTTAGCAAAGCCATCTTTAACTTCATTCAATGCTAACGCCAAAATAATTGGCAATGGAAACCCAACGATTAATGAATAAACATTAATGCCGACAGTATTTTTAATTAAATCCCAAAAATAATATGAATTGAAAAATCTTTGAAAATGTTTAAAACCTACCCACGGACTACCTAAAATACCTAATGAAGGCATATAATCTTTAAAAGCGATAATAACCCCATACATTGGAAAATACGCAAATATTAAAAAATATAGAAATGCAGGAAATGCAAAGAGGTATAAATAACGACTGTGATAAATTTTTTGCCATATCGTCTTTTCTTTATTCACACGACGAATTGGTTGTGATAGTTCCATAAATTTCACCCTTTCTTCTCATAACACTATCTTAAAACGCTTTCAACATATTATCAATATGTGGTTTTTAAGATCATGTGTATTCTATCGGTTTTATTGTAACCATTTTCATAATGTTTTATAATATAGCTATCACAGAAAGGAGAGGCTCATGAAAAAATATTTACTTATCTTCTTACTACTTTTATTATTGTTATTCGCACCACGTTTGTTAAAAAGTTTAAAAAGTGATAGGATAATAATAGATGATTTTCTCGTAAGCGGACACATTGTTGACGAAACACCACTCAAAAGCGTCGTTGCTACTCTAAAAAGTAATATTAAAGCTTCAAACGAAGAAAACATCGATCACTATATTAATACACTCATTCCTTCTGCTCGAAAGGAAACCGAAAAAGAGATACGCTCTTTCTTTGAAAAATATGATTTACACATCGAACTGATTTCAATTGAAGTCGTTGAACAAACCCCTGAAAGAGTCAAGTTAAGAGTCGTACAACAAAGTGAAAATCACAATGAAGCCGATTATCGCAATCATGAAGCCACAGTTGGTATGACTTTTATCAAAGTTAATGATCAGTGGTTAATAGCGGAAAGTATGATGGAAAATACAAAATTTAATTATGCGAAGGAATAAACGATGAATAAACTAACGGATTTAACAGTTAAATTAGGTAATTTTATCTTGAATATTTTGAAATTACATGTTTTAGCAATAATACACATTTTAAGAGGTGGTGTGATATTAGGCTTATTTCCTGCTATGGTAAGCATTTGGGATCTTTACTTCCATTCATTTAGTGATGATAAGGAACCCAAAATTACACAATTTACCAAAAAATGGCAGGAATATTTTAAAACTGCTAATATCTTAGGATTTATTTTATTAGCACTCATCCTACTAATCAGCTATGAAATTTTATTAACTTTAAAAGTATTAAATTGGCCATGGCTCAGCCTTTTTTTACTGTTTATCGGGATTATTTTATTTGGGATTTTTATTTATAGCTTCGCAAGTTTAATTCGCTATGATTTATCAATAAAAAATCATTTCAAACAAGCATTTTTCCTATTACTGTGTTCGATACCTGAATTGATTGCAGGAATCATTGGAGCGGCCTTAGCAATCGCCATCTTAGCCCTCTTCCCTTTCCTTGCTATTTTTGCATCGATTCCGCTAATCCTGTTCCCTTTTGCCTGGTTTAGCTACCAAGCAGTGACCAAACTCGAGCGAAATCAAATGAATGGAGGTTCTTAATGTTAAAACGCAATTTTAAATCAAAATTTTATTTTTTATTGCCGTACATTCTTGTCTTCTTTATTCCTTTCTTTTGTTTATCGCTCCTTTTACATCATTACTTTATTGTCAATACACAAGAACAATTAGAACAATATGAAAAAAACAGCATACTCAAAACTGAGAATAATATTTATGATACGATTATCAGCTTAAATCAAATGACAAATAATATTAGCAATCATCCAAAGCTCACTCGTTATTATGTAACCAATCGAGCGGTACTGAATGAAACTTCTGAGTTATTAAAGCAATATGCTAACATTAATTCTAATATCGATGAAATGATACTCTATTATCCTTTAGGAGATGACTATTATTATTCTTCCCAAGGGTTCTATAATTCAGATGCGATTATGAATCAAAAATTAAGAATTGATCAAGATTCATTTGCAGAATTTAATCACTTACTTAACTCAGACGCTTATGGTTTATTTCTAATCAAAAAAGTCAACACACCGCAATTAGTTTTTATATCAAATTTAAAAGCTAGCAATTATAAAAGTGGGAAAGTAATCTATTTTATTAATTCACCACGTTTTGTAAAACATTTTTCGTCAGAATATGAACACGATATCGTCCTACTTAATCATAAAAATGACTTTCTATATAGTTCTAAAGATATAACCGAAGAAACCTTACAACTTGCGAAACAACATCAAGCTAACGAAAATTATAAGACACTCACCGCAGAAAAAGATTACATTATTAGCTACGACACTATAGGGGTTCCTTTTAAAATCGTAACTTTAATTAATAAAAACACATTTAAAGCCCCTCTCAATCGTTTAAAATTCCTATTTTATTTTGGAATCGTTGCTTTGAGTTCTGTTGGCTTATGGATTTCTTGGTTCTTTACTAATCGACAATATCGCCCAGTAAAAAATATTGCCGATAGTCTACGAACAATCTTACCCAATGAAGTAAATGTTCATGCAGATGATACGAATATCTATCGCCACTTACAGAGTAATATTGATTTAATGATTGAAAATCAAAATGAATTATCACTACAATTAGAAAGACAAAAAAATCAGTATATTAATTCTTTATATAAAAGTGTTTTAGAAGGGAATACCTTGAATGAAACGGATCAACAATTTATGATGACGAATCTTAAAACGTTTGATCAATCAAAATATTTTACTATCATCATCAATTCAAATGAATTAATGGAACAATTGGATGATATATTTCCTTTTGAAACAGAAAACTTTGAAGCTTTTCTCGTTAATGAACGCTTTATCAAACAATATCAACTCATCTTTTGTCATTATGATGCCAAGTATATTAATCCGACCACGATTTGTGAAACGATATATCACTATATGTTACAAGAAGAATTAGAAAACTTTTCATTACTTGTTGGTAGAGCCGGTTATCAAATACAAGACTTCTACTCTTCCTATTTAGATACTTTGTATTTACTTGAAAAGGATTCGACAAAATTTGACGAATCTGACTCCAATTTTTTTTTTAATATCAATGAACAGACAGAGGAAACTGATGCTAATTACATTTTCTCAACTAATTTAATTAAACTAAGAAATTCAATCGAAAATGGAAATAGTAGTACTTGTCAGAGCTCCGTAGAAGAAATCATAGAAATCGCCAAATACCCTACTACTAATCAAATAATGTCAAAAACACTCTTATACGAAATTGTTAATTGCTTGATGAAATATGCCACAGAACACCAGATTAAAATTCCTCAATCGATTTATGATCAATTAGGAGCTAATTTTAATCCCTATAACGCAAAACAACCATTATTAGATTTTGCCAATTATATTTGTGAACAGATGCAAACTATCCTTGAGAAAAAGGAACAAGATCAAAATAACGAAGTCATTACTCATATTTTAGCTCATTATCGTAACATTGACTTTAGCATTGAACAGTTAGCTGATGATTTAAATGTTTCCGTTAATGCGATTAACCAAGTATTAAAGGAAAAAGTTGGGATTACTTTCAGTAAGTATGTACAACAATTGCGTTTCAATTATGTGAAAGAACAACTGGTGTCAACTGAATTAACTATTAAAGATATTATTCGTAATTCCGGTTACTTAGATGCTTCAAACTTTACTAGACAATTTAGAACTTTTTTTGGTTGTACACCTGGACAATATAGAACTCAGTATAAAAATAAAGTTTAAAAATCAAACTTTCGGCAGAATGTAATGTACTCCATCCTGTCGAAAGTTTATTTTTATCCTAATTGTGCGAGACGATACATCGTTAGCGCATATATTTCAAGATTAAGAAATATATCTTCCAAATCCCAATATTCATTTGGTTGATGAGCAATCCCTTTTTGACCAGGAAAACTAGGTCCAAAGGGCACGATATTCGGGATTAATTTAGCATAGGTCCCTCCGGTGGTGGTTACGGGTGTGCCATCCATACCGGTAATTTCCTGATAACTCTGGGACATAATCTTGATTTGAGGATGGGCCTTGTCAAATACTACCGGTTGCCAATTGGATACTGCTGCTACTGTTATCGGGTAATTCGATAATTTCGCTTGAATACGTTCGATTAACTCGGTATCGGTAAGCGTCGGCGGATAGCTAACTGAAAACATGAACGTCACTAGTTGATTGTCTGAAGTTAATTGGTAGCCTCTCATCTCTAACTTACCATAATCCGCATGTTCGGTCGCAATCCCAAGACGATCCCCTGAACCATTCGCTTGTAAAAAATACTCAGTCAGGACTTTTGAGAAAATAGCTAAATCTTGGATCGAGGCACTTAAGCGCACTCTTAACCGGCCCCGTTCACTATAAACTGGCGGATATTTACAATCCGGTGTATAGCCATATTTAGGCGGCTGTTCATTTGCTAGATAGTGTGGGACATCATGAAAGCCACTTTCTTCATCACACCCAAAAATAATACGAATGGCTAAAGGTAGCTGAATGTCCTCTTCCTCACAAATCTCTTTAACCACTTTTAAGGCAAAAAGGTTGGTATAAATGGGTCCTTTGTTATCTAAAACACCACGACTGATAATCTTATCCTCAACAATTTCCCCACTAAAAGGTGGCACTAGCCAACCGTCTTCAACGTCCACAACATCCAAGTGACCCATGATGCCAATATACTCTGTATTATGTCCCCAATGAGCAAACCCTACTTGGTTTCCTATGTTTTGAGTTTCAAATCCAAATGATTCTGCTAAGGAGAGTGTATGATCTAGCGCTTGTTTAATCGATTTACCATAAGGCGCATCTTCTAAAGGTGCGGATTTAATACTCGGTATTTGCACAATTTGTTGAATTGCCGTGATTAACTCTTGTCTAATTTCTTTACATCTCGCAATGATTTTTGCTTCAATTTGATTCATCTGACATCCCTTTTCTTTCCAATGGTGCGGTACGCGTCTTCATGTAGTTTTCAAGCCACTCAGTACTAGCTGGCTCAATTTGACAATGCCCCGCTTCAATTTGATGCACTAAATAAACTGTCGGTGATAAAGTTTGGGTGGCAACTACAATTGAAAAATTATCGATATTAGTCGCTGCTCCCCAATTACCTGATTTATCCATTGCTACTACTGATAGATCGCCCACTTTTTGACGTTTTTTAGTCAACTTTTGCATCGTATTGTTCACCGCTGTTTCGCAGGCTGCTTGTGGGGAAAGTCCAGACTCCATAAGCCTTACAATCTCATATGAAATAACGCCTTTCATCAAATCTTCTCCTAATCCCGTTGCGGTTGCAGCACCAATTTCACTATCTGCATAAAGCCCCGAACCAATAATTGGTGAATCGCCCAAACGACCTTTTTTCTTCATAAATAAACCACTTGAGCTCGTTCCTGCTACTAATTTTCCAGCTTGATCAAGACCGACAATGCCAACCGTATCATGACCGATATAAGGCTTTAATTCTTGTTGCTTATCCTCAAATAAACGATTATGATAATGAATTTTAGCTCTTTCAGTCAACATTGTTTTTCTTTCGAATCCCATCTGACTAGCGTATCGTTCAGCACCATCACCAATCAAAAAATTATTTACAGGGTATTGACTTAACGAACGTGCAATCGCGATTGGATTAGCAAAATCCATAATGCCACCCACTGCCCCAATATCAAAATTATCACCATCCATAAAAGCGGCATCCAATTCAACTTCCATTAATTCATTCGGTAAACCTCCATAACCTACTGATTTAAAGAAAGGAAAATCCTCAACTTTTTTTATTGCGATTTCCACAGCATCTGCACTTGAGATTCCTTGATTTAGTTGTAAGCTAGCTTTGGTAATCCCTTCCAGTGACATCCGCCATGTACCAATCATTCCCCACATTTAATATAACCTCCTTGGAAATAATTTCAATGCTCTCAATTTTATCTTAACAGACTACCCACTTAGTGTGTATATGTGATTTATAAAAAATATGGAAAACACGCTCATAATAATTCCCTTATCATATCCGAAATAAAACATTTTATCTGTTATCATGATTTGATACAATGAAGATAATGACTTATAAGGAGGGGGAATATGCAATTACTAGCAATTGATATTGGGGGAACCAATGTAAAATTAGGATTAGTCGATGAACAAGGTCAAGTGTCACACCAAACTCACTTTCCAACATTAATGCATGAACTAGAAACCTTTGAATCAAGATTACTTAATCATCTTGAAATATATGCTACAAATCCTTTCAAAGGAATTGCAATTAGTTGTACTGGATTGGCAAGTCAAGAAAACTTAACCATTGGCGATGGAAATCCGATTTTAGAAGCTTTCGGCAAAACCATGCCCCAATTATTAATGAATCAATATAAATTACCGGTTAGTGTAGAAAATGATGGCAATTGTTCAATATTAGCTGAACATTGGTTAGGCGCCGCCAAAGGATATCAAAATGTCATATCGATTGTTATTGGGACTTCGATTGGTGGCGCCATTATGATCAATAATCAATTATATAAAGGAAATCACTTATTAGCAGGAGAATTTGGTTATTCTTTATTTAAACAGTCCAATCAACAATGGGAAATATGGAGTATTGTCGGCTCAACCCAAGGGATGGTCAATCAATTCGATCTACCAACTAGCGGAATCGAAATTTTCCATCGATACCATCAAAGAAATCCTCAAGCTATACAAGTAGTCAATGAGTTTGTTGAAAAATTAGCCGTTCAATGTTACAACTTGCAATATATATTAGATCCTGATGTTATTTTAATTGGTGGGGGCGTTAGTGAAGAACTGACACTCATCCCATTAGTAGAAAATAAAATAAAAGAAATCATTGAAAAAATCCCTTCAAATGTCATAATCCCCAAAATAGCGCGTTGTCACTTTGGAAACAATGCTAATTTGATTGGTGCCAGTAAACATTGGTTAAATATCTATAGAAAGAATAAAGGAGAATAATCATGCTCGAAATCTGTTGTGGAAGTTATGAAGATGCTTTAGCCGCCTATAATGGTGGGGCCAAACAAATTGAGTTAAATGCTGCTCTGACACTTGGAGGTCTGACTCCAAGTTTAGCGAGCTTAACTCTAACCAAACGTCATACTGACTTAAAAGTGATTTGTATGGTACGTCCTCGTGGTGGTGGCTTTTGTTATAGTGAGAAAGAATTTGAAGTCATGATGGCTGATTGTCAATTATTGCTTGAAAATGGTGCTGACGGCATTGCCTTTGGCTTTCTAAATCCAGATCTGACTATTGATAAAATTCGAACTCAAAAGATGATTAATCTGATTCATCAGTATAAAAAAGAAGCGGTCTTTCACCGGGCGATTGATGTGGTCAATGATTATGAAGCCAGTATAGAAGGCCTAATTGAACTTAATATCGACCGTATCTTAACGAGTGGGCAAAAAGAAAAAGCGCCGCAAGCAGTTGAACGACTCGCATCGATACAAGCACAATACGGAGCACAAGTTACTTTCTTAATGGGAAGTGGTGTCAATGAGAAGAATGCCGTAGAGTTAATGCAAACAACCGGCATCACCAATATTCACTCTTCTTGTAAAGATTGGCGCCTAGACCCTACAACCGAAAATCACGGTGTTAGCTATGCTTATACCGATGCCCCTTCTCCACTGGCCTTTGATGTCGTCTCAATGGATAAAGTACAAGGTTTGGTGCGAGTTGTTATAAAATAAGGATTTATTCTCTAGTATACTTTTGCGGTAGTCTTCAAAAGTTACTAGAGGTTTTTTGATTAAAAAATAATTTTTTATATTATTTTATTTTTTGTTTGTCTTTTGTAATCTTCAACTCTATTTCTATCACATCATCTATTTTTGTTTTTTTACGTTTTGCTTTTTTTAAGTCACATTTGCTGTTTGTCCTTTCCTAACATATTTTACTACACACTTTTTCACCTTTATTGGTTATTTGTCTTTTAAACTCATGTTTAATTATTTCATTCCTTCCATTTTCATTTTCACAATCATCCTTATTTCCATCTTTGCAACTGGTCAATTTTCAATAATACACATGAATGGTATGAAAAGCTTTCATTCGACTTTTTTGGCAAAAAATTAGGCAAAATCTTCGAATCTCGCTTTCATAAATTTTCAAGAGAGGCTGGGCAAAAAGTCTCAAAAATAACCGACAAACATTTCAAAAAGATGAGATGTTTCTCGGTTTTTATTAATTTTAAAAAAA
>NZ_BCQX01000012.1 GCF_001552295.1 Globicatella sanguinis NBRC 15551
GAAACAAGGATTAAGTGATCGTTGCACAGTATCAATATAAAGAGAACACAGTCGCATTCTAAAGGGTGGCTCTTTATCAGATACTGTGTGATTTGAATTTTGTAAATAGGAGTGGACAACCATTTTCTATATTGGTTATAATAAGAAAAGTGCGTTTGACTGATGTTGTACAGAAGTATTTAATCAAAATAAAGCTATCGAAGTTTGATTAGGAAAGAACTAAATAAAAATAATCACGTTTAAGGGTTGCGCAAGCAGATTTTTTATGGTATTATGTAAAAGTTGAGAAAAACAAGTAGAAACTGCCGTTTCTCGCCAACACTAGTAGGTGTGTGGCAAATAAGAAGACTTCAATGGTTATTCATTGTAAGTCTATTATTGCGGCAAGTTTATTATGTAAACTTGCTTTTTTATTGTATTGCGGATCCTACTTGCCGCTCAAACTATTATGGAGGTGGAAATTATCGTTAAAGAATTACCAATTAACGAAGAAATCCGAGCTAATGAGTTACGCGTAATTGGAGACAATGGCGAACAAATCGGAGTAAAATCATTAGATGATGCATTGACAATTGCTGAAACATTCGGTCTAGACTTAGTATTAGTATCACCATCTGCACAGCCACCTGTTGCCAGAATTATGGATTACGGTAAGTATCGATACGAAATGCAAAAGAACGAAAAAGAACAACGTAAAAATCAAAAGACAATTACAGTTAAAGAAGTTCGTTTGAGTCCTTCTATTGAAGACCACGACTACAATACTAAATTACGTCAAGCGATTAAATTCTTAGGTAATGGTGATAAAGTTAAAGCGAGTATTCGTTTTAGAGGACGTGCCATTACGCATAAAGATTTAGGTCGTGAAGTTTTAGAAGATTTTATTGAAGATACAAAAGAATTTGCTGTTGTTGAATCTCAGCCTAAAATGGATGGTCGAAGCATGTTTATTATGCTTTCACCAGTAAAATCAGCAGAATAATAGATTTCAGGAGGAATAATCATGCCAAAACAAAAAACTCACCGTGGATTAGCTAAACGTGTAAAACGTACAGGTTCAGGGAAATTAAAACGTTCGCGTGCTTTTACTAGTCACCGTTTCCACGGAAAAACTAAAAAACAACGTCGTCAATTAGCAAAAGCAACTTTGGTACATCCGTCTGACATGAAACGTATCAAACATCAAATCTCAGCATTATAATATTCTAGAAGAACTAAGGAGGAATGAAACATGGCACGTGTTAAAGGTGGATCAGTTACCCGTCAACGTCGTAAACGTACATTAAAATTAGCAAAAGGTTACTATGGAGCGAAAAGTGTATTATTCAAAACTGCTAAACAGCAAGTAATGAAATCATACTCTTATGCATACCGTGACCGTCGTCAAAAGAAACGTGACTTCCGTCGCTTATGGATTACTCGTATCAATGCAGCTGCTCGTATGAACGGTATTAGCTACTCAGTATTAATGAATGGCTTGAAAAAAGCAGGTATTGAAGTAAACCGTAAAATGTTATCAGAATTAGCAATCAACGATGCTGAAGCATTTACAGCTTTAGTTGAAGAAGCTAAAAAAGCATTAGCATAATTTAATTATCAATAACTATCAAGCGTCGACTGGATTAAACCAGTCGGCGTTTTTTAATATATATGGTATATATTAATTACTCTTCATGCGATTGAGTTTTCTAAATTCAGATGGTGTGACCTGATAGCGCTCAATAAAGATACGATTAAAATAATAACGATTCGAGTAACCTAATTTTTCTACAATTTCTTGAACACTAAGGTTGGTGTTAATTAAGAGCTGTCGAGCGTGTTCTAATAAAAAGATTTTCCCGTAATCTAATAAACTCATCCCGGTATTTTTTTTGACAATTCTAGCGACATAATTACCATTATACCCCGTTAACTCTTCTATTTCTTTACGAGAAAATAAGCCCATTTTATCTTTATAGGCAGAAGCTATCGTAAACAAAATGTGTTCTTCCGTAGTTAATTGCGCTAGATGGGTTTCAATATTAAAAACAGCTTTATCTTCTAAAAAATAAAATAATTTACATATTAGTCCCTTCATAATATGGCTTTTACCATGATAACCAAACAATAGTTCTGTCATCAATTCATTAATAAATTGATGAATTATTGTCAAATGCTGAAAATCTTTAATACGAATGTCAACATATTCTTTACTATTATAAAATGGATTTTTATTATTTCGATGGAATAATTTCGAAAAAAATGAACTTAAAGATGAGGGAATATTTTCTTCATTATAGGCTAAGTTATTATCAAAAATTTCGATGATATACTCTTCCTTAAACAGAAATTGGACAATTTCCAGTTCACAATCCATGAATTCCTTATGATGAATATTCTTATTACCAAACCAGCAATCTCCAGCTTTAAAACTGACAATTTCATTTTCGATTTTCATTTTACATTCTCCAGACAAGACAATCGTTAACTCATAAAAGTCGTGTGAATGCATGGGCATCTCGGTTTGAGTAGTAGCTTCATAGGTTGAAATGAACTGCTTTTTGTGTTGTTCGCTAAATTCAAAATAGATACTTCGATTTAATGTTGGATATAAAGCCTGGTATAAAATTAAATAGGGCATCGAAATATCATAAATAACTAAATCAGTATTAGGTTTGTGACTAAGATGCAGATGTGAATTTTCAGATGATGGAACGGCATCTGGATTAAGTTGACTAAATAACAAATTGTTTAATTGAGTTTGTTTAGGATACATATTTCCTCCAAGTTGTTCAAAATGGATATTTTTATACGCTTTCATTTATTATAGTATAAAGATGATGAGTTGTATAGTAATAAAATGTTAGGAGGAATAACTTGTTAATTTATGTCAATGCTAGAGCAAAATATGATGGGGATGGTTCGAAAGAAAAACCATTCAAGCATATTAACGATGCTGCTAAAATTGCGGTTGCTGGAGATGAGGTTTTAGTGGCTCCAGGATTATATCGTGAATATGTTAGTCCCGTTAATGGCGGCGAAGAGGGTAATCCCATCATCTATCGCTCAACCGAACCTTTAGGTGCTATTATTTCAGGTGCTGAACGTATTACAAACTGGGAACCCTATCAAGATAATGTTTGGAAAGTATCCCTTCATAATGATACGTTTGGTGACTATAATCCCTATACGACATTAGTTTGGGGAGATTGGTATTTCGGACCTGCAATTAATCATACCGGAGCTGTTTATATGAATGATTTCACTTTCTATGAAGTTCAAAGTTTAGAAGGTTGTCTTAAAGGTGAAGTGGACGAACGTTCTTGGGAACCTGAAAAATCAATTTACAAATGGTATACAAAACAAAATGGGGAATATACTGAAATTTACGCAAATTTTCATGGCAAGAACCCTAATGAGGAAAATGTTGAAATAAATGTTAGACGAAGAGTCTTCATGCCTAAAGAAACAGGTCGAAATTATATTCAAGTATCTGGATTTAAATTAAAAATGGCGGCTACCACTTGGGCTCCACCGGCATCCTTCCAAGATGGCTTAATTGGCCCGCATTGGTCTAAAGGATGGGTCATTGAAGACTGTGAAGTGAGTCATAGTAAATGTGTAGGCATTTCCTTAGGTAAATATCGTGATCCGGAGAATGACCAGTATTTCACGCATCGTCACCTTAAAACACCAACTCAAATGGAAAGAGATGCTGTTTGCCGTGGTCAATATCATGGATGGACCAAAGAAAATATTGGACACCATCTTGTTCGACATAATCATATTCATCATTGTGAGCAAGCCGGTATTGTAGGACGTATGGGAGCAGTCTTCTCAACAATTGAAGATAATCACATTCACCATATAAATATCATGCAGGAATTAATTGGGGCTGAAGTCGCAGGTATTAAACTTCATGCGGCCATTGATGTTCTAATGAGACGCAATCATATTCATCATTGTTTTATGGGGATTTGGTGTGATTGGCAAGCTCAAGGAACGCGTTTAACTCAAAACTTCCTACATGATAATCATCCACCAAAAGGTGATATTGAAAAAGGACAATTAAATCAAGATATTTTTGTTGAAGTAAGTCATGGACCAACGATTATTGACAATAATGTTTGCTTATCAAAACATTCAATGCGTATTGCCTCCCAAGGATGTGCCATTATTCATAACTTGTGTTCTGGACCATTTATATCTATTGGAGGGGGCACCGATACACCTTTAGAGGATGGACGTATTGATATGCGTTATACCCCTTACCATATTCGGCATCGTACAGAAGTGGCAGGATTTATGACTTTCTTGCATGGGGATCATCGTATTTACAATAATATCTTTATTCAAAAATGGGGACAAGATAAAAATGAGGCTGTTACAGGCACCTCGCTATTTAATGAATATCCTTTATATGAAGACTGGATAAAAGATTTTGAATTAGAAAATGAGTTTCCTAGCATGATGAAAATGCATAATGCTCATTTTGGCAAGTTACCAGTTTGGATTAATGGTAATGTTTATTTAAATGGCGCGGAAGCCTTCGATAAAGAAGAAAATCAATTAACTTTAGAAGAATCTATTAAATTGGAACTAATCGAGCACGATGGACATTATACTTTAGAAACAAACATTGCGGAGTATCTGAATGCATTTAAGGTTAATTTAATTCAAACTGAAATGCTAGGAGTCGCTTTTGAACCAGAACAACGTTTTGAAAGTGCCGATGAAACAGATATTATTTTCAATCAAGATTTCTATGGCAATCATCGTGACTTAACACCGTATCCAGGACCATTTGCTACTTTAGAAGATTCATATGAATTTATCAAAAAATAAAAGAGGAGGCGTAACATGAAAGTTACAGTTATTAATAAAAAGGGACCAAAAATTTCGAAATATATCTATGGTCATTTTGCTGAACATTTAGGACGTTGTATTTATGGAGGTATTTATGTAGGCGAAGATTCTGAAATTCCAAATGTGAACGGAATGCGACAAGATGTCGTTGAAGCACTAAAAAATATTAAAATACCAGTATTGCGTTGGCCAGGAGGATGTTTTGCGGATGAGTATCATTGGAAAGATGGTATTGGTCCAAAGGAAAACCGTAAAAAAATGGTGAATACCCATTGGGGCGGTGTAACAGAGAATAACCATTTTGGAACACATGAGTTTTTTGAATTGATTAAGCAATTAGAATGTGATGCTTATGTTAATGGCAATGTGGGCAGTGGCACAGTTCAAGAAATGCAAGAGTGGGTGGAATATATCACCATGGCTGGAGAATCGCCAATGGCTAACCAAAGACGTGAAAATGGACAAGATGAACCTTGGAAAATGAAATTCTTTGGTGTCGGTAATGAAAGTTGGGGATGTGGTGGTAATATGCGCGCTGAGTATTATGCCGATGAGTATCGCCGTTACCAAACTTATGTTCGTCAGTATGGAGATCAACCGATTTATAAAATTGCTTGTGGCCCAGCTGTAGATGATTATTATTGGACAGAAGTATTAATGAAAAACGCGGGGCGTTTTATGGACGGTCTTAGTTTGCACCATTATGCAATGACGGGTGCGTGGGAAGATAAAGGTCCAGCAACTGGTTTTGAGGAAAAAGAATGGTGGTCATTAATTAAACATGCTCAATATATGGATGAATTAATTACACGTCATTCCGCAATTATGGACCAATATGATCCAGAAAAACGAGTAGGATTAATTGTGGATGAATGGGGAACTTGGTTAGCGGTTGAACCAGGTACAAACCCGGGATTCTTATATCAACAAAATTCAATTCGTGATGCTATGGTGGCAGCCATTACATTCAATATTTTTCATAAACATGCTGAACGAGTACATATGGCAAATATCGCTCAAACAGTCAATGTGTTGCAATCAATGGTATTGACAGAAGGTGCCGAAATGGTTAAAACACCTACTTATCATGTTTTTGATTTATATAAAGAACATCATGAGGCTGAGTTTGTTGAAAGTTTTGGTGACGAGAATGAAACGATCACCTATACCATTTCAAGAAAAGACCAGGTGATGACTATTTCTATCTGTAATTTTTCGTTGACTGAAAATGAAACCATTAGCTTTGATAATATCAATGCGAATTCAATCCTTTCTGCAAAAGGAATAAAAGGCGAAAAAATGGATGATTATAATGATTTTTCTCACCCAGAGACAGTTACAATTCAAGATGTGGAAGAAGTACAAATCTTTGATCAAACATTAGAAGTTAAAGTAGCGCCAATGTCGGTTGTGACAGTCCAAGTAGCGATTTAGCCTATGGAAAAACGACCGTGTTTTGGATGTGAAACCAAAGAAGAACTAATGAAGATAGATGTATCACAACTGATTGAAGATCAGTTAGCACTTGAATTGGATCGTGTCTCAGATGAGGTTTGGCTACAAAGACAACAGATTTGTCTAAATTGTCCATTTCGCAATCAAGACACGTGTAGTAAATGTGGTTGCTTTTATCAGTTTCGTTCAGCATTAAATCATAAGCGTTGTCCGGTAGGTAAATGGTAGGAAGTAAAGGAGAAAATTGTGAGATATCATCGTTAGGAAAATTTGGCCTAAAAGTTAGTGAAATTGCGATTGGTAGTTGGATGACTGATGTTAGTGACCAAAAAACTCAAGATGTTGCTGAAGCGACCATTGATTAAGCAATTTCGAAGGGCGTAAATTTTATGATTGTGCCGATGCTTATAGTGGCGGTGCAGCTGAACGATTTTTAGGTCGAATTTTACAAAAGTATCCACGTAAAGAGTTAGTATTGTCCAGCAAGGTGTTTTTCCCAACAGGAAAAGATGCTAATGGAAGGGGATTATCAAGAAAACATATCTTTGAATCCATTGAGCAGTCATTAGCAAATATGCAAACTACTTATTTAGATATGTATTTTTGCCATCGGTTTGATCATGAAACACCTTTAGAAGAAACACTACAATCATTGGGTGATTTAGTTGATCAAGGCAAAGTGTTGTATTATGGAGTGAGTGAATGGACGCCAGTTCAATTATTAGAAGCACTCATCATAATAAAGGAAAAGGGATTACATCCAATTTCTGTGATTCAACCACAATATAATATTTTTGATGTTATATTGAACAAGAGATGATGGATGTGTGCGAACGCCATGGGGTAAGGATTGTGCCATTTTCTCCCTTATCACAAGGGCTCTTAACAGGTAAATACCGTCAAGGTCAAGCAATACCTGAAGGTTCACGTGCAACCTATCAAGACCAAATACAAGCGATGTTGACTGAAGAAAATTTAGAAAAAGTCGAAGTTCTAATAAATATTTCTGGACGATTAGACACTGATTTAGCAAGCTTTTCTCTTGCGTGGGCTTTAAGAAAATCAGCTATATCCTGTTTGATTACCGGTGCAACTAAACCTGAGCAGTTAGAGAATAATTTAAAAGCGTTAGCAGTTGAAATAACACCTGAGATAGAGCAAGAAATAGATGCCTTATTTGAATTTAAAAAATTCAATCGAAAAATAGGATAAATTAGCGTCGGTAAGTGGACCAATGGAGTGACCATGCCTATACTCCTAGTCCACTTACCTTCGTGCATTAAATGAGGTGATAATTTGATAACATTAGCCAGTATTTTTACAGATAATATGGTTCTGCAAAGAGAAAAACCAATTGCTATCTTTGGAACGAGTGACCAAGATGAGACGATATCTGTCCATTTAATGAAGAGTTGGTTTATCAAGAGCAAGTATCAAAGGGAAGCTTCTCTATTCTAATTCCAGCACAGCCTGCACAAGTGAATGTTACATTGAAAGTAAATGATATTGAGTTAAAGAATGTGAATATAGGCGAGATTTGGTTAGCAGGTGGGCAAAGCAATATGGAATTTTGGATGCGTTATGAACAACATCTGGAGGAAGAAATAACGAACACGGACCCACATTTAAGAATGTATACAGTCGGACAATATTCGTTTGAAGGAGAACGTGAATTAGGATTTAAGCAATGGAATCAATGGGATCGTTGGGTGAGTGCTGAACCTTCAACCATTCCTGAGATGTGTGCCATTGGATATTATTTCGCTAAAAAAATGCGTGAAAAAGGCATTCCAGTAGGGATAGTTTCAAGTAATTGGGGCGGGACGAGTGCTGTTAGTTGGACTCCGAAAGCAGCCTTAGGTAAGGATCCACAATTAAAATTTTACATGGATAATTTTAATGAAATTGTGTCTAACCTAGATTTAGATCGTTATCACGCCATTAAAGAGGCTGTTCGACCACTTTTATCAAGTCGAGAAAACTATGAAGGTTTTAGTCATGTAATTAAAAATACCTATTTACCAAGTGTTTTAGAAAAAATTCAGGCAGATGAAGCGGCCCAACCTAAGCTAGCTAATTGGATTGAGGTAAAAGGTGAAAAGATTAATATATCAGAATTGACCTATGAAGAAATGACCGAAGTGGGTCCTCAAGATGTAAAAGAGCCAGCGTGTTTATTTGAACAAATGATAGCCCCTATAGCGGGATTTAGCATTAAAGGTGTTTTATGGTAACAGGGTGAGAGTGATTGTGATTTAGCCGAACATTATCATAATTTATTCAAACAGATGGTGCAATCGTGGCGTGAGGCATGGTTAGAACGTAATAAAAAGCAAACATACCTTCCGTTCTATGTCGTACAAATTGCGCCGTTTGGTGAATGGTTAGGCAATGAGGGTTCCAAGTTTGTTAAAATACGTGAGCAACAAGAACTCATTGCTGATTCCGTTCCGGATAATTACTTAATCAGTTCATCAGATGTCGGCAATATTTTTGATATTCATCCAAAAAATAAAAAAGTATTAGCGGAAAGATTGTATCAATTAGTTGACCACATTGATTTTGGAAATCCTTTACCTGCTTATGCTCCACGAGCTAAAAAGCTGAATGTTGAAGACGGAAAAGTAATTATCCAAATCGAACATTGTCATCAATTAGTCAAAGAGGAACGCAATTTTGAAAGTTACAATGGATTTGAATTAGAAGAAATACCGGAACTTTTTATACCACCAATAACAGATGGTATCAATGGACTAGAAATAATCGTTGATGGCATAACACATAAAAATGTAAAAGTAAATTTAATCGCCAATCATATAATTATTGAGTCACCAGCAATAGTACCTTCGCGAGATATTAAAATCAATTTTGCTAAAACAGCATTTTATGAAGTGAATATATATAACGAATTACATCACCCTATGATGCCATTTGCATTATCGAATTAAATTTTTGAGAGGAGAATTTCATGAAGATAGAACTGGATATGAAGTCAGAAGTTATCCAATTTAATAATCATAGTGATTTATGTATTGGAACCGGACGGATGGGATTAGCATTGCAAGAAAATTATCAAAAGCAATTACGATTCGTTCAAGAAACAATTGGATTTAAGTATATTCGTGGCCATGGTCTTTTTTCAGATGATATGGCGATTTATCATGAATATCAAGATAAAGACGGCAAAACTCACGTTGAATATAATTTTACCTACTTAGACTTAGTCATGGACTTTTATCAAGAGGTAGGTTTAAAACCTTATCTTGAATTAGGGTTTATGCCCGAAGAATTAGCTTCTGGTACCCAAACAGTCTTCTATTGGAAAGGCCAAGTGACGCCACCAAGAGATTATCAAAAATGGACCGATTTAGTTGTTGTAACTTTACAACATTTAATGGAGCGTTATGGAGAAGACGACGTTTTAAGCTGGCCGATTGAAGTTTGGAATGAACCTAATTTACCTGGCTTTTGGGAAAATGCCGATATGGAAGAGTATTTTAAATTATTTGAAGTGACTTTTAAAGCAATAAAAGCTTTTAATCCAAAATTTAAAGTTGGGGGGCCTGCTGTATGTGGTGGAGTAGAAGAGACTTGGCAACCTAAATTTTTAGAGTTCTGTCGTGAACGCGAGATTGCATTGGATTATTTTACTCGTCATTTTTATACCATTGATCAACCGACTGTGGATGGGCATTATAGTTATACCACATTAAGAAACCCCGATGAATCATTGGAGGAATTAACCGTTACTCGTCAAACAATTGAAAGCTTTGATGAATTTAAAGGGTTACCTATCCATATTACAGAATTTAATACCTCATATCGACCAGACACACCATTACATGATACTAATTTAAATGCTGCTTATGTTGGATATTTGTTGTCGCGATTAGGGGATACCTCTCAGTTGTATTCCTATTGGACTTTTGGGGATGTCTTTGAAGAGATGGGAGTGCCCTTTACTCCGTTTCATGGAGGGTTCGGTCTTATCGCCAATGGCAATATACCAAAACCAACTTATTGGACTTTTTATTTCTTTAAACAACTTTATCCTAATTGTATATACCGTGATAACAATGTGGTTATTACTACTAATAAAGACAAAAATGTACGAATTGTTTATTGGAATTTTGCAGAAGAAAGTTTAAAAATACATTTTAAGATTAATGGGATGAAAGGAACGCAATCCATGATTCACCAGGTGGTCAATCCCAAAACAACCAATCCAAGAAAAGTTTGGCATGATTTAGGTGAGCCGGCTTCATTGAGTAAAGAACAACTTACCTTGATAAAGGAAGGAGCGCAGCCAAAGTTAATATCTGATTTACTAATAGATGACGATTTTGAAGTTATTATTGAACCACATGAAATTGGTTTAATAACTTTAAAATCAGTAAAGATTAAGAGTGATCGTGGTTTTTATATTGATAGAATATAATGAAACTAAAGTTGGAAGTAATGATAATTTAACTTATATTATAAACCAACTCAAAAAATACGGCTAGGTAACAACAAGTAATTTGTTCTTTACCTAGCCTTAATTTATTTTCTTTTTATTTGATTAGTTCTTAAGAAAGCTTCTGTATAAAAGTCTGTTTTAGAGTTGGTATGTTCTAAGTTAAAGGTACTATTGCGATATTCACGTGGCGTAATATCCATCATTTTTGAAAAGTTGCGATTGAATGTACGAACATTTTGGAAGCCAGAGAGATTTGAAATTTCAGTAATAGGATAACTAGAATTAGATAATAAATAACATGCACGATTAATCCGGTGTTGATTCATAATATGAGAAAAGTTCGATTCAAAAGTAGAAGCAATAATTTTAGATAAATAATCATTACTATACCCAATATCTTCACTTAAATCGGATAATGTCTTGTTTTTATCGAAATTTTCAGAAAACCATGATGCAATTTTTTCTGTAATGGAATCTTTCAATTGTGAGTCAATAAGATCCGTATGTTTTTCGTAAAGAGACAATATTTGATACAGTGCCCATTTATGAGAAAAAATAGAATCGTTTTGAAATAATTTGTCCATTAGATCTGATACGTCATTTTCCGACAATTGAATAATAGGGTAAGCAAATTTTTTACCTTGTACTTGTTGGAAAAAATCAACAATATATTCAGGAGAAAAGATCCAAATATGTCCTTGATTTTTTACAAATGATTGGACACCATGCGATTGGAACGGTAATATTAAAAGCATTTGATTTGGTTTTAAGGTATAAATGTGATCGTCGATTGAAATTTGAAACTCGCCGTATTCACAAAACCAGAGTTCAAAACTTCGATGAATATGTTTATCGAAATCTAAGTCAGTTGGGTGATATTCACGATGTTGCATCTCTTGACCGAAATGATAATTCTCTAAACCTGTCATGATAAACCCCTTTCTTGCTTATGTCTATAATATAATTCAGAAAGAGAAATATGTAAAGGGTTGCTTTTGCTTCACAATGCTTGAAGTAAAATAGTAGGTTTTTTAGCATGACAGATTTTGTCTAGTTGTAAGCGTTTTGTGTCTTTTAAATGGAAACGGTTTATTATAAACTATAAACAGAAGCTTAAGAACAGTCTAAGGCTCAAGTAAGTCTACCGAGGACCCGAAAGGAGGAAGTCTTTACTCGGATTGTTGTGCAATTATAGTTTGTTTATTAAACTAACCTACAAAGCAAATTTTTTTAGGAGGAAATGTGATGAAAAAATTGAACAAATTAGCACTTTCAGCATTGACACTTTTAACTACAGCATCAGTTGGTAGTACCCTTCCAGTAAAAGCACAGGAAGAAAGACATTATACAGCATTTATTGCGAACCCAGGTGTTGAAATTTCAGAAAATACACGTATTAATGATGCGTTTGCTGAAGAATTCGGTTGGCGTGTGAAAGTAACTTGGTTAACTGGTCAAACAGCCAAAGAACGTATAGGGGTAATGGTAGCAGGTGGTGAGTATCCAGATATTGTAGAACCATCAGATGCTCGTAATGCTATGATCGATGCTGGAGCATTCATTCCTTTGGAAGATTATTTAGATGATTATCCAAATTTAAAAGGCATTTTAAGTGATGTTCAATGGGAAAAAATTAAAGCTGATAATGATGGCCATATTTATACGATTCCTCAATTCGCAGTTAGAGAAGGCAATGTGGATACAAAAACTGAATATGGTGGTGAAGCATTCTGGATTCAAAAACGTATTTTAAAATGGGCTGACTATCCTGAAATTAAAACACTTGATGAGTATTTTAAATTAATCGAAGACTATTTGGCAGAAAATCCAGAAACTGATGGACAAAAAAATATTGGATTTGAAATCATTTCTGACGACTGGAGAGCTTTTGCACTGGAAAATCCACCAATGTTCTTAGCAGGACATCCAAATGAGGGTGCTGCAATCGTTGATCCTGAAACAAAAACAGCGCATGTTTATGATCAAATTCCAGAAGCAAAACAATATTTCAAAAAATTATCAGAGGAATATTCTAAAGGAATTATAGACCCAGAAACATTTACATCAAAATATGATCAATATATTGCGAAATTGTCATCTGGTCGTGTTTTAGGAATGGTTGATCAAGGATGGAATTTCCAACAAGCTGAAGATTCTTTAATTTCACAAGGAAAAGATGAATTAACATATGCTCCATTAGGTTTAACAATGAATCCGGATGTACTACCTCAGTATCGTGAAGGCGATGTTTTATCTACACAAGGTGGTATTGGTATCACCGTAAGTGCTAAAGACGTAGAAGGTATCTTACAAATGTGGGATGACATGGTATCTGAAAAAGGGATGATTTTACGTGGTTGGGGTGTTGAAGGTGAAGATTATTTAGTTGATGAAGATGGAATGTTCTACCGAACTGAGGAACAATGGGACAATTGGAGAAACCCTGACTATGTCCAACAAAATGGAGTACCATTTGGATACATGCCTCAATATACTGGTTTGTTACCTGATGGTAAAAACACTGTTTCACCAGGTGAGCAACCTTCTGAATATAGAAAAACATTGTCTGAAATAGATAAAGAAATGCTAGATGCCTATGGTGTTGAAAATTCCAACCAAATGATGCGCAAACAGGATCCTGTTCACCCATGGTTCCCACTTTATACAGCTCGAGGAAAATGGACAAGCTCTGATCCTGCGGGAATTGCTTTCCAAAATATGAATGATGTTAAGATGCAATGGCTACCCAAAATAATTATGGATGGACCAGATAAATTTGAAAAGAATTGGGAAGATTATATGAATGCATATAATGCCCAAGTAGATGTTGAAGCTTACGAAAGTGCATTAACAGAAGAAGTTCAAAGAAGGTATGATCTTGAACAAGAATTAATTAAAAAAGCAGAGGAAAACGAAAATTAATCAAAGAATCATCTTTAAATGTTAGCCGAGTGTTATCTTTGAGATTCACGTCGGCTAAATTTTTATTAATAGAGATTGGAGGTTTATTGTATGGAGAATACAGCTATTAATCAAATAAAAACACATCGTGTTGCTAAGAAAAAAACATTTTTTGAAAAAGTTTGGAATCAAAAAGATTTAGTCCTATTATCCTTACCATTTGTCATTTATATTTTAACATTTAACTATGCTCCATTAATAGGGTGGGTAATGGCTTTTCAACGTTATAAACCTGGAAAAGGATATTTTAATCAAGAGTGGGTTGGACTAGAAAACTTTATGTTCTTATTTAAAGATGCTACCTTCCTTCGGGTTGTAAGAAATACATTAGCCATGAGTATTATCAATTTAACATTAGGATTCATCTTTTCAATTGGTTTTGCAATCTTACTTAATGAAGTGAAAAACAAACATGCTAAAAAATTTATGCAAACGGTATCGTATTTACCTCACTTTTTGTCTTGGATAATCGTAACAGGAATTGTCATGGATGTATTAAGTCCGGAGACAGGGATTGTTAATCAGTTATTATTAAAATTAAATATTATTAATCAACCGATAAATTTCTTCTCAGACCCTAAATATTTTTGGTGGATAGTGGGATTTGCTAATGTTTGGAAAAGTACAGGTTGGGGAAGTATAATTTATCTTTCAGCCATGTCAGCGATTAATGAAGAGCTTTATGAATCAGCCGAAATAGATGGGGCTAACCGAGTTAGAAAAATTTGGCATATTACATTACCGGGAATTAAACCGACCATCTTTATATTATTGCTAATTAATTTAGGAAATATTTTAAATGCTGGATTTGAAGTACAATACCTACTAGGTAATGGTTTAATACAAAGTGTGTCTCAAACCATTGATATCTTTGTCTTGAAGTTTGGGATTAGCTTAAATAATTATTCTTTAGCGACAGCTGCAGGTATTTTTAACTCTTTTGTTAGTATAATTTTAATAACATTGGGTAATAAGTTAGCTAGAGCTGCTGGTGAGGAAAGTTTATTCTAGGAGGTGGATTATATGAAAAAAATTTCTATTTCAGATTTAATATTTGATATTTTTAAGTGGGTTTTTTTAGTGTTTTTCATAGCAGCCACTTTATATCCAATATTAAATACTGTGGCAGTTGCTTTAAACGACGGTATGGATACATTGCGAGGCGGAATTTATTTATTACCAAGACAATTTACATTAGATAATTTTAGAGCTGTGTTCAGAAGACCAACATTGATGAATGCTGCATTTATTTCAGTAGCGAGAACGGTTATTGCAACACTGACACAAACATTCTTAACAGCTTTATTAGCATATATTTTGAGTCGAAAAGAATTTATCTTTAGAGTACCCATTACCTTATTGGTTATTTTAACAATGTATTTAAATGCTGGTATGATACCGGGATATATTTGGACTCAAAAATTAGGTTTATTAAATACCTTCTGGGTATATGTAATTCCTGGTATTATTAGTGCGTTTAACTTTTTAGTAATTCGTACTTATATTAACGGTTTACCAGATAGTTTCGTTGAAAGTGCCAAAATGGATGGGGCAGGACATCTCCGTATTTTCTGGAGTATTATTTTACCATTATGTAAACCAGTTCTTGCGACGGTTGCCTTATTTATTGCGGTTTGGCAATGGAACTCTTGGTTCGATGCGATGTTATTTAATGGTTTTAACGACAATTTGAGTACCTTACAGTATGAGTTAATGAAACTCTTATCATCAGTTATGAGTCAGGGTGCTAATGCGGATAGTATGCGTAATGCTGCTGAAGCTGGTAACTCAACCATGGTTACACCGGCTTCTGTTCGTGCTGCGACTACCATTGTGACGGCATTTCCAATTGTTTGTTTATATCCATTCTTACAAAAATATTTTGTTTCAGGATTAACTATTGGTGGGGTTAAAGGATAATACTAAAAAGGGGTGATAAAAATGGAACACAAGAGTAAAAGAGCTCAGGAGCGCCAAGAACGGATAGACGGAATAAATAAATTAGCCGACTATGCTTTGATGGGTATTCTGTTTTTATTTACTTCAATCCCGTTATTGACGGTGGGCGTTTCAATTTCTGCTTTGTATAAGACAATTTATGAGTATAAAATTCAAGAAAAGCCAAAATTTATTCACATATATGTAAAAGCGTTTCTTAATAGTTTTAAACAAAGTACCATCGTTTGGTTAGGCTATTTGTTATTGATTTTAGCCTTTGTATTAAATCGACAGTCTTTAATTGACAGTTATGCTTTATTAAAAGATGCCTTACAGATTTTTCATATTTTAATGATTATTCTCGCAACACCGGTAGTTCTATTGATGTTATGTTATATTGCAAGATTCACCGATAATTTTAAAACAGTCTTTAAAAATTCCACGATCATTCTATTATTAAATATCGTTACAGCGATCAAACTTCTGATAGGATCAGCGTTAGTTGCTGTATGCATTTGGTTAGTCCCAATTTTAGGAATGATTTTACCACCCTTTATGATTTCGAAGGGGATAGAGATGATTGAGGGTATTTTCGCTCAATTTAGATTAGCAAATAATAGTTAAAAATATGTATTCAAGAGGTGACTAAACTTTGTTAACACATAAGGAAGCAAGAGTACAGGCAAAAGAAATTGTTGCAAAGATGACATTGGAAGAAAAAATCGATCAAATTAATTTTAGAGCTCCAGCTATTGAACGTTTAGGAATTCCAGATTATAACTATTGGAATGAAGCCCTACATGGTGTCGCTCGAGCAGGGGTTGCGACGGTATTTCCTCAAGCAATTGGCCTAGCGGCGATATTTGATGAAGCATTTATGGAAAAAGTAGCGGATATTATTTCTACTGAAGGACGTGCGAAATATAATCAATATCATGGTGAAAAGGACAACGATATTTATAAAGGGTTAACTTTTTGGTCCCCAAATATAAATATTTTCCGTGATCCACGTTGGGGGAGAGGACAAGAAACCTATGGTGAAGATCCTTATTTAACTGCACGCATGGGTGTTGCGTTTATTAAAGGGTTACAAGGTGATGGACCTTATATGAAATTAGCCGCTTGTGCGAAGCATTTCGCGGTACACAGTGGTCCTGAAGCCGACCGCCATTCTTTTGATGCAGTTGTATCTAAAAAAGATATGTATGAAACATATTTACCAGCATTTGAAGCTGCTGTTAAAGAAGCCGATGTTGAAAGCTTTATGGGTGCATATAATGCAGTCAATGGCATTCCAGCTTGTGTGCATCCGGAATTAATGCAAGAAATATTAAGAGGAAAATGGAATTTCCAAGGACATGTCGTATCTGATTATGCTGCGTTAGAAGACGTACATTTAAACCATCATTATACTAATAATGCAGCGGAAACAATGGCATTAGCAATGCAAATTGGTTGTAACTTATGTGCCGGTAATATTTCTGATGCCTTGTATGAAGCGCATGGACGTGGACTGGTTACGGAAGAAGAAATTACTAATTCGGTTATTGAATTATATACCACACGTGTTCGACTAGGAATGTTTGCAGATGATAACGAATTGGATCAAATACCATATGAAGTGAATGCAAGTAAGGATCATCAAAAGGTTTCTCTAGAAGCAGCACGTAAATCAATGGTTCTATTAGAAAACAAAGATTTCTTACCACTTAATAAAGTGGATATTCAAGCGGTAGCAGTGATTGGACCTAATGCTCGCAGCGTTGAAGTCTTACAAGGAAACTATTTTGGTATTGCGGAAAGAAATACGACCTTTGTTGATGGTTTGCAAAATTATTTAGGCGACGATGCCAGGGTGTTTTATGCTCCGGGTGGTCATTTATTTAAAGAACATGCAGAGTCTACTTTGTCTCGTCCATTCGAAAGAGAATCGGAAGCGATAATTGCGGCGAAACATTCGGATGTGGTGGTTCTATGTCTAGGATTAGATCCAACTATTGAGGGGGAACAAGGGGATTCTGGTAATGTATACGGTTCGGGAGATAAGTATGATCTCTTCTTACCAGAAGTACAACGTCGTCTATTAGAAAAAGTATTAGCCATTGGTAAACCGGTAATACTGGCGGTATCAGCTGGTTCTGCGATTTCATTAAATGGGTTGGAAGAACACCCTAATCTTAAAGCGATTGTTCACACTTGGTATCCAGGTAGTCATGGTGGAACGGCTCTAGCTGAAATGATTTTTGGAGAGATTAGTCCAAGTGGAAAATTACCTTTAACCTTCTATCGAACGGCAGAAAACTTACCTGATTTCTCAGATTACGGTATGAAAAATAGAACTTACCGTTACTTAGAAGAAACACCATTATATCCATTTGGCTATGGCTTACATTATTCTAAAGTGGAACTTAAGGATTTAGTGGTGAATAAAGCAAATGAATGCTATAACGTTGAGGTAACCGTTGAGAATACGGGCGACTTTGATATTGAAGAAGTGATTCAAGTTTATGCTAAGACAGATTCAAAACATGAAACATTAAATGGTAAATTAGTTGGATTTAAGCGTATTGCTTTAGCGAAAGGTGCTATAGAAACCGTGAAGCTTGACGTGCCAGTTTCGAATTTAACAGTGGTGGATGATGCGGGTGAACGCATTTTAGATGGTGAAAAAGTCTTATTGACCATTTCGACCGGATTCCCATGTGACCGTCTAGCTGAACTAAATCAACCAACACCATTATCTGAAGAATTATTATTAAAATAACAAGGAGAAAGCGATGAAGAAATATACAAATTTGTTCCAAGAGTATGGATACGATGAAAAAGAAATTCAAGAAAGACTTGATAATATTTGGTATGAAATTTTTGAAGGACCAGACAAAGTATATTTTGAAAACGACGAAGGTTTAGGTTATGTCGTTGATACAGGGAATATCGATGTCAGAACTGAAGGAATGTCCTATGCGATGTTATTAGCCGTTCAATATGATAAAAAAGATTACTTTGATAAATTATGGGCCTGGACTAAAAAATACATGTATATGGATACTGGCGAAAACGCACATTATTTTGCTTGGTCGGTTGACCCTTCAGGTGAGAAAAACTCATATGGACCTGCTCCAGATGGAGAAGAGTTCTTTGCAATTGATTTAATTTTTGCGTCTAATCGCTGGGGTGATGGCGAAGGAATCTATAATTATTTACATGAAGCGCAAGAATTACTGAAATACATGGTCCATAAAGGTAGTAAATTCGAAGGCGATCCAATGTTTGATCCTGAAACTAAGTTAATTAAGTTTGTTCCGAATTGCGATTTTACTGATCCATCCTATCATGTGCCACATTTTTATGATTATTTTGCGATTCATGCTTACGAGGAAGATCGCGCATTTTTTAAAGAGGCTGCACAAGCGAGCCGTGAATATTTACCGACTGCTTTCCATCCAGAAACTGGCTTAAATCCTGAATATAGTTTATACGATGGGGCACCGAAATATGATAGTGAACATCCACATTTTTATAGTGATGCCTATCGTACGGCCATGAACGTAGCGATTGATATGGAATGGAATGAAAAAATTCCTGTTTTACAGGAAAGACTTAAAACATTACAACAATTCTTTATCGACGAAAACAATCCAGGTTATCAATATGAGTTAACCATTGAGGGTGAGCCAACCGATAAGGAAATCTTACACCCAGTAGGGTTATTAGCAACTTTAGCTGCAGCTTCGTTGGCTAATAAAGAAACAGATAATGCGAAAGAATTTGTCAAACGATTCTGGGCGACACCTATCCGTAAAGGTGAGAGAAGATATTATGATAACTTCTTATATGCATTCTCATTTATGGCATTAAGCGGTCGTTACCGAGCATTCGAGAAAGTAGGCGAATAATGAATTTATACAAGAATCCAATTTTAGAAGGTTTTTCTCCTGATCCATCTGTTTGTGCGGTAGGGGATGATTATTATTTAGTTACGTCAACCTTTGCTTATTTTCCTGGCGTTCCTATTTATCATAGTAAAGATTTGGTTAATTGGACTCAGATTGGCAATATTTTAGATAGACCCGAACAATTACCATTACAAAATGCGGAACATTCTCAAGGGATTTTTGCACCAAGCATTCGCTATCATGATGGGATATTTTATATGACCACTACCAATGTTACTAATGGAGGCAACTTTTATGTAACGGCGACAGACCCAGCGGGGCCTTGGTCAGAGCCACACTATTTAGAAAATGCACCAGGCATTGATCCTAGTTTATTCTTTGATGAAGATGGCAAATGTTATTACGTTGGTACCAGACCTAATCCCAAAGGGGTCACCTACAATGGAGATTGGGAAGTTTGGTTACAAGAATTAGACTTAGAAACGCATCAATTAGTAGGTGTGAGTACAGCCTTATGGAAAGGAGCGTTGCGAGACGCAATTTGGCCAGAAGGACCGCATCTCTATAAAAAAGATGGTTATTATTACTTAATGATTGCTGAGGGTGGAACGAGTTTTAATCATGCCATTACCATTGCTCGTTCAGAAAAAGTGGATGGCCCATACATTGGCAATAAAAATAATCCGATTTTAACTCATCGCCATTTAGGTAAAGATTTCCCAGTTTGTAATGTGGGACATGGCGACCTTGTTGAGACACCGGATGGCCAGTGGTATATGACATGCTTAGCAAGTCGTATTTTTGATGGGTATAGTAATTTAGGAAGAGAAACATTTTTAGCAGAAGTGAAATGGGAAGATGGATGGCCGGTGGTGAATCCTGGCGAAGGGCGTTTATTAACCGAAGCCCCTCATTTATTACCATTGGTGCCAACTGAGAAAGTAAGTCAATTTGCCATTGCTAAAGACAATCCAGCTTTCTTATATTTAAGAAACCCTATTGAAGAGAACTATCGTTGGAATGAAACGGACCATTCGGTAAGTTTAATACCTAGCCGAGTAAGCTTACAGGATATCGATAGCCCAACCTATCTTGGTTTAAGACAGAAATCAATGTATTATCGCTTCGCTGTCGAAATCGATGCCAGATTAGAAGCTAATTCGACTGGTGGGATTGTGTTGTTACAAAATAATCTTTATTACATTCAATTAAGAGTTGAGAAAAATCAAACCGATTATCAGGTTTTAATGGAATCAGTATTAGATGGTGAAACGACAATTTTAGGTCAACAAACGGTGTCATCCTCATCAATGACCTTAATCTTTGAAGGGGACGGACAACAATTAACAGGTAAAGTCTTATTTGATGGTGATGAATTAGTAGTAGCGGATAAAGTGGATGCCCACTATTTAAGTACAGAAGTAGCAGGCGGATTTGTGGGATGTACTTTAGGAGTATTTGCTATATCTGAAGATAAACCATCAGAGGGTTACTTAAAAGTAAGTAATATCACACATCAAATCAATCGATGATTTTAATGAGGTGAGTTTAGATGAAGAAATTAGCCATTACATTCGATGATGGACCTAATGAATACACTAATGACATCTTAGATATTTTAAATCAGTTCGAGGTTAAGGCAACCTTCTTTGTTTGGGCAGAATTGGAAGCTCAACATCAAGCAGTTATGAAACGGATGGTTGAAGAAGGACATCATCTTGGCAACCATACTTTCACTCATCCGGACCTAACAAAATTAACAGCCGATGAAGTGAGAGTAGAAGTTGAAAAAGCTGATGAAGTCATTAAACGCTATACCGATAATATCCCACATTTGTTGAGACCACCATATGGGTATATTAATGAAGAAGTTGAAAAAATCATTGATAAAAAGATTGTCTTGTGGACAGCAGATTCAAAGGATTGGTCAAAAATTGAGGCACTAGAAATAATCCAAAATATTCAAAAAAATGTTACCAATAACGACATATTGTTGTTGCATTGTTTTGAACAAACAGTAATAGCATTACCTGAAATCTTAACAAATTTAATCGAGAAAAAGTATCAATTTGTGACTGTGGATGATATCTTAAGTTAGCTGGTTTTTGACTGTTTAGTAAAAGAATTTATTAATTAAGGTGAGATAGCATTTGATAATGATGTTATCTCACTTTTAATCTATTGATTTAAATTTTTGGGAGTGAAATGTATGGCACACGATATGACCAAAGGTAATCCAATAAAACTGATTTTGCTTTTTGCGATTCCGCTTTTTATTGGGAATATTTTTCAACAGATTTACAATATGGCAGATACCTTTATTGTGGGCCGTACAATAGGGGTGGAAGCTTTAGCTGCAGTAGGTTCTACTGGGAGTATTATGTTTTTAATTTTAGGGTTTGCTCATGGCTTAACGTCCGGCTTAGCAATTCCGTTATCACAAAAATATGGAGCTAAAGAATATCATCAGTTACATAAATCATTTGGTGTCTCTTTGTTGATAACCTTTGGCATCGGTAGTGTCTTATCTATTACCAGTATGATGTTAAGTCGAAAGTTATTAGAAGCAATGCAGACACCGCCCGAAATTATCGAGCATGCTGCTAAATATATTTTTATTATTTGTAGTGGAATCTTAGCGACCATGTTATATAATTTACTATCTAACATTTTACGAGCCATTGGGGATTCTAGAACACCATTGGTCTTTTTAATCATTGCTAGTTGTATCAATATTGCTTTAGATTTGTTCTTTATCGTGAAGTTAAAGATGAGGGTTGATGGAGCAGCACTTGCAACGGTTATTTCCCAATGTTTTTCAGCGATCGCCTGTTCGATTTATATATGGCGTAATTTACCAATGTTACATCTTAATAGAGACTCTTTTAAAACAACGAAAGAAGAAGTGCAACATCATTTAGGAATCGGCTTTCCAATGGGATTCCAAATGTCGATTATTGCGATTGGTGCCATTACCATTCAAATCGCCTTAAACCGATTAGGATCAACCGCAGTAGCTGCTTATACCACATCAAATAAAATCGATCAAGTAGCTACGATGCCGATGATGTCCTTTGGGGTGGCGATGGCAACTTATGCCGCACAAAATTACGGTGCTAAAAAATTTGAGAGAATTTGGATTGGGGTTCGTGATACGGTTAAAATTTCAGTTACTTATAGTATTATTGTAGGTATTTTAATTAATTTATTTAGTCATCATTTAATTGAAATATTTATAGGGAAAGGTCAGACAGAAGTACTTGCACTTTCAAAATGGTTCTTTTTAACGAATTCTTCTATTTACTTCTTCTTAGCCATGTTGTTTATTTACCGTTATACCCTGCAAGGTGTGGGTGAGACTAGGACGCCGACCATCGCCGGCATTATCGAATTATTTATGCGAATGTTTGCTGCCGTTATTTTATCAAAATATTTTGGCTTTATTGGTGCCACTATTGCAAACCCCTTAGCTTGGATAGGGGCATTAACACCGATGATGTTGAAATATTATCGTTTTAAAAAAGAACATACACCTCAAGAATTAGGAGGGGATTTAATTGTTAGTGAAAAGAATTAATTTAGTTGAAAACGATGTTCATGCTACTTTAACAACTTATCTATTAGATGATTCAACAGAATTATTAAATGGAAAGAAAAGACCAGCTATTATCGTATGTCCAGGTGGAGGATATTTTAATTGTTCCGATCGTGAAGGTGAACCCATTGCATTAAAATTTAATAGTATGGGCTACCATGCTTTTGTTCTTAGATACAATATTTATTTAGAACCAGACGATGATTATATGATTGTTCATCAAAGTGAAACATTAGAGCCAAAAGAACGGACTCAATTTCCAAAACCAATGCATGATATTGCGAAAGCGATGCTATTAATTCGTGAACATTCCGAAGATTGGTTGGTTGATGTTGACCGAATTGGAATATGTGGTTTTTCTGCTGGTGGTCATAATGTATTATCTTATGGTGTTCACTGGAATCATGATTTAATTCAAGAAGCTTTTGATAATTTTGGAGAAGCACTGCGACCTGCTTTGGTGATTGCGGGTTACCCAATTTCAGATTATTTTGCAATGAGAGATTATTTGGATAAAAAGCGACCTGAAGTAAAAGCTTTCTTTAGTAAATCAAGCACAGTATTATTTGGCACCAGCACCCCGAGTGATGAAACTTTATTATTAGCAAGTCCAGCGCGTCAGGTAAGTAAGGATACTCCACCAATGTTTTTATGGTCGACCTTTGGTGATCAACAAGTACCGATTGAACAAACTACATTGATGGCGAATGCCTTAGCAGCCGCAGAAATTCCGTTTGCTTGTCATATTTTTGAAACTGGTCTGCATGGATTAAGTGTTGCGACTCAAGTATCTTCAGATGCAAAGTCTAAAATAAATTTAAATGTAGCTAAATGGATGGACTTGTTAGAAATGTGGTTATTAGAAAGATTAGAATTGGAATTGCCAGAAAAAAGTTGGTATGAAGAATAAAAAAATCGTCGACGGTTCTAAAACCAGTCGGCGATTTTGTTGTGATCCGGAAAATTAAGACTTAATCCCTAAATTTCTCCCAAGATTCTAGATAAGAATCATAATCGTGTTGCTGACGAAATTTGCTCGGACTTAAATCATAATAATTAGAAAAGCTTTTAGAAAAATAGAGTGGATCACGAAATCCCACTTTTTGGCTAATAGTGCTAATAGTATCATCAGTAGTTAATAGCATTGAAGCTGCGACTGTTAATCGTCGGTCGAGCAAAAATTGTTGTGGCGAAAAATCGTATTTTTTCTTAAATAATTTATACAGATAACTACGACTGACCGCTAGGTATTCAGCAACTTCTTCGATACTAATTTCATTCATATAATTAGTATAGATATAATGATATGCAACTTCAGCTAGTTCTTTGGAGGTTAGTGAATTTGTATTGTTTTTCACTGAAAATTCTTTTTTGATATAATTGAACAGTAAATATAGTTGACTCTTGTACCAAAATTCATTAGGTAAATTTGATTCATTCAATTGGGTTGTTTCACAGATATTTTTAATTACCTCTTGAGTTTTGCCATTAGGATGGAACTTTATTAAATGTTTATTCTTTAACAAAGTGCCATTAAGGTATTCTTCCAATTTGTCACCTTTTAGGCCAATCCAATAGGTAGTCCATGGATTATTGGCTTTAGGATAATAGAGAACATCGTCGGAATTGCGAATAATATAGCCCTCCCCCTTGTTAAGGGGGTACTTTTGCCCATTAATCTCAAAAAAACCTTCACCATCCACTACTAAATGTAGTACAAAATTTTGATATACTTTGTATTGATAAATTTCAAATTCGTCATAAGTTTGGATACCGCACTCATCAATATTTAAGTCGGATTCCGAATTATTAAAGTAAACCCATAGATTTCTCATTGCACCCTCCGAATGATGGAAACATTCGTCCATGTATTTTTATTCATTATAACATAGATTATTCTACAGTTATACCATATAATTTAAAGTGTAGGAAACGTTTACAGGTTTGTTTAAAAAATTAGGAGGAAAAAAGAATGAAAAAATGGATGAAAAAGTTTAGCGGTTTATTAGCAGTCGGCACTTTAGGTTCAGCTTTAGTAGCGGGTGTTCCAAGTGCTTCAGCTCAAGAAGAAATCAATGTATGGGCATGGGATCCAAACTTTAATATTAAGGCCTTGAATATTGCCAAAGAATATTATGCAAAGGAAAATCCCGATGTAAATGTGAACATTGAAGAAAATGCGCAAGCTGACATAATTCAAAAATTAAATACCGCGATGAGTTCCGGAGTAACAGATAGTTTACCAAACATTGTATTGATTGAGGACTATCGTGCACAAAGTTTCTTAACAGCCTATCCAGATACTTTTATTCCTTTAAATGATTATATTAATTCAGATGATTTTGCACCATATAAAATTGAAGCAAGTACAGTTGAAGAGAATTTTTATTCAGTACCTTTTGATACTGGGGTTACAGGATTATATATACGTACGGATATTTTAGAAGAAGCAGGCTACAAAGTAGAAGATTTACAAGACATTACTTGGACTGAATTAGAAGAAATTGGCTTAAAAGTACAAGAAACTACTGGTTTAAAAACTTTATCAATGGATTTAAATGATCTTGGATTATTTCGTGCGATGATTAATGGTTCTGGTTCTTGGTATACCACAGAAGATGGTGTCACACCAAATATTGCTGACAATGCTGCTTTAAAAGAAGCATTTGCTACTTTCAAATCAATGTATGAAAAAGATTTAGTGAACGTTCATAGTGACTGGGCTCAAATGTTAGAAGCGTTCAACACAGGTGTCGTTTGGACTGTTCCGCAAGGAAACTGGATTACACCATCAGTTGTTCAAGCAGCAGACCAAGCTGGTAAGTGGGCGGTGGTACCTTGGCCTAAACAAGAAGTGGAAGGCGCAACTCATTCTTCTAACTTAGGTGGTTCTTCATTCTATGTGATTAATAAGGAAGGTTCAGAAGCTGCAGCTGATTTCTTAGCTAAAACATTTGGTTCTAATGTTGAATTTTATGGTGATTTGATTACGGAAATGGGTGCTTTAGGTACGTATTTACCTGCACTAGAATCAGATGCCTATGATACTGAAGTTGAATTTTTTGGTGGACAAAAAGTTTATAAAGATTTTGCCGAATGGTCTGCTGAAATTCCTTCATTAAACTATGGTATTCATACTTATGCAATTGAAGATATTTTGAAGGCATCTTTACAACAGTATTTAGCTGGTGGCGACATTGATCAAATCTTCCAAGATGCTCAAGCCCAAGCAGAAAACCAATTAAATAACTAATATCAGTGTAAAAAATAAATTAAGGGCTGTAGAATGACAATCTTCTACAGCCTTTATAAATAGGAGTGAGAATTATGAATGTCTTTCAAAGACGAAAATTATTAGGTTGGGCTTTTATTGCTGTGCCAGTGGCCTTAATCATTTTATTCTATTTTTATCCAATGCTATCAGCCTTTATCATGTCATTACAGTCTGGAAAAGGTGCGAATTTATCTTTTGTAGGATTAACTAACTATAAGCGTTTATTATCTGATCCAGTCTTTATTCAATCTTTAAAAAACACCTTAATATTCTTGATTTTCCAAGTGCCGATTATGGTTGTTTTAGCTATTTTCTTCTCGGTTTTATTAAATAATAAAACGTTGAAGTTCAAAGGGATTTTTAGAACGATTGTGTTCTTACCGTCTGTCACTTCATTAGTTGCTTATTCTTTAATTTTTAAATATATTTTCGCAAATAATGGTGTTTTAAACCAAATACTAATGGCAATCAATGTTTTGGATAAGCCAATCATGTGGTTATCACATCCATTTTGGGCAAAAGTGGTCATTATTATCGCTATTACTTGGCGTTGGACAGGTTATAATATGATTTTCTTCCTTTCCGCTTTACAGAATATTGATGACCAAATTTATGAAGCGGCGGATGTAGATGGTGCGTCACCTATTGATAAGTTCTTTAAAATTACGTTGCCATTATTAAAACCAGTTATTTTATTTACATCGATTACCTCAACGATCGGTACCTTGCAATTATTCGACGAACCAATGAACATTACTCAAGGAGGACCGGGGAATGCAACGATGACCATCTCACAATATATCTATAATCTTTCGTTTAAGTATACACCAGACTTTGGCTATGCCGCTGCTGTTTCTTATGCGATCGTTATTTTAGTCATTATATTCTCTATTATTCAAATGAAAGTAGGTAATCGCGATGAAAAATAAAAATAAAATTTTTATATACATCTTTTTATTGATGATGTCAATTGTATTTGTCTTTCCGTTTTATTTCATGATTATTTCAGCGACGAATGCCAGTGTTGATGTAACGAGCGGCTCTTTATTGCCAGGAAAAGAATTATTAAACAATTTGAAAAACTTGTTTGAGCAAACAGATATGGTTACGGCTTTAAAAAATTCTGCCATTATTGCTGTCTCACAAACTGTTTTAGCATTAATAATCAGTTCGATTGCCGGGTATGCGTTTGAAGTCTACCGTTCAAAATGGACGGATATTGTCTTTAATATTATTTTGATGTCAATGATGATTCCATTTGCCGCTTTAATGATTCCATTATTTAAATTCTTTGGCCGTTTATCAACCATTAATCCTATGATTGGCTTCAATACTTATGCATCAGCTTATTTACCTTATATTGCAACGGCGTTCTTAATCTTTTATTTCCGTCAAAATACTAAAATGTTCCAACAAGAATTGTTAGAAGCTGGGCGGATTGACGGGCTATCTGAAATTGGTTTATTCTTTAGAATTTACATGCCGACGATGAAAAATACCTACGCAGCAGCAGCAATTATTACATTCATGAATGCTTGGAATAATTACTTATGGCCATTAGTTACTTTACAAACTAATGAAATGCGTACGGTACCGTTACTATTATCAAATTTAGGATCAAGTTATGCACCGGATTATGGCTTAATGATGATTGCGATTTTAATCGCCACCATCCCGACATTAATTATCTTCTTTGTATTACAGAAATATTTTGTAGCGGGTATGTTAGGTGCTGTTAAATAAGAAAGGATGAAGAAAAAGTGTTATTACCTAATTATTTTGAAAATTTAGAGGTGTTTCATGTAAATACTTTGCCTAGGAAAAATTATTATGTCCCATTTCATACGGATGACTTGTTTGAAACCTTAACCGAGCGTACGAAAAGTGAGTACTTCCATAATTTAAATGGCGATTGGGATTTTAAATACTTTACGAGTGTCAATCGAATTGAGAAAGCATATTGGGAAGACGATACTGAGTTAAGTTATGACCAAATTCCTGTGCCAAGTTGTTGGCAATTATATGGCTATGACCAAATAATGTATACCAATACTGAATATCCGATTCCGTTTGATCCTCCTTATGTCCCATTTGAAAATCCGGCTGGTTTATATCGTCGTCATTTTAAAATCAATAAAAAAGAACAAAAAGAATATCATTTAACCTTTGAAGGGGTCGATTCTGCTTATTATGTTTGGGTCAATCATCAATTTGTAGGTTATAGCCAAATTTCTCATGCCAGTTCAGAATTTGACATTACGCAATTTCTTCAAGATGGCGAGAATACATTGCATGTGTTGGTGTTAAAATGGTCGGATGCGACGTATCTTGAGGATCAAGATAAATTCCGTTATAGTGGCATTTTCCGTGATGTGTATGTCTTAGAGCGTGAGGTTGACCGAGTAGAAAGTTTCTTTGTTCGTCAAAGTTTCAATGATGATTTATCATTAGCTACTTTATCCGTTGAGCTTAACAAAACATGCGAAAATTTAGACGTTAAGTACCAATTATTAGCACCGAATAATGAGGTGATCCATGAGGGGACGACATCAGACAATGATTTTACGATTGAAGTGATGAATCCAGTTTTATGGAATGCCGAAGAACCTCAATTATACCGCTTATTGTTAACTGTAGGCAGTGAACATATTCAACAATTAGTAGGAATTCGCTTAGTAGAAATGAAAAATAATCAATTCTATGTGAATAATCGTTCGGTAAAATTAATAGGGGTTAATCATCATGATACGAATGCAAATACTGGAGCGACCGTGACACTAGATGATCAATGGAAAGATTTAACGTTAATTAAACAATATGGATTTAACGCTTTAAGAACAGCCCATTATCCAAAAAATGGTCAATTTTATGAATTGACAGACGTAATTGGGTTATATGTTATGAGTGAAGCGGACTTAGAAGGTCATGGGGTGGTAGACCTATATGGAATGGGTGGTAATGATAATTACAATGTTTTACCAGAAGACCCAGCCTTTGAAAAAGCTTTTGTCGACCGGATGGATGCTTCGATTATCCCATTCTTTAATAATAGTTCCATTGTAATGTGGTCAGCGGGTAATGAAACCGGTTATGGGCCTAATATTGAAGCGATGTTAAAACATGCACGTCAGTTAGATCCTTCTCGTCCATTGCATTACGAAGCGTATTGGTACTATGACCGCAGTAAAGAATATGATACTCAATATTTTGATAGTTGGAGTCGTATGTATGCTTCACCTACGGAAATTAAAGAATATTATTTAGACATTGAAAATATTGAAAAAGCGTTTATGTTATGTGAATACGCCCATGCTATGGGGAATAGTTCGGGGGATTTGACGGAATATTATGAATTGTTCTACCAATACCCAGAATTTGTCGGTCTTTATGTTTGGGAATGGGCTGACCATGCGGTCAATCTGAATCGTTTTGAACCTGATAAAACACCGGTCTATCGTTATGGTGGCGATTTTGGTGAATATCCGCATGCAGGTAATTTCTGTATGGACGGTTTAATGTATCCGGATCGAACACCACATGTCCTGGTAAAAGAACACCAAAACTTATTTAAACCTTTCTTGTTAGAAGACCTTGATTTAAATGCTAAGCAGTTTACGTTTAAAAATCGTCTCGATTTTGTTAATGCAAAAAACCGTTTTAAAGTGACTTTAGAAGTAGCGGATTTAACAGGAGCAGTAGTGGCAACTCACGAATTACCAAGGTTAGATATTGCACCACAAGCCAGTTTGACAGTTGATTTAAAGGACACATTGACTGATTTAACCACAATTAGCATTATCCGTTTTGTTTATCACGATTTATCGGATAATTTTGTTGGTTTTGATTGGGTTGAAGTCAATGAATTTGAATTAACTTTAGAATTATCAGAATCATCTACCAATATTACTTATGAGGAGTCGAATGCAACCGTGGCCATTACAACTGCTTTTGGTGAGGTCGTATTAAGTAAAGCAAATGCAGCGATTGAGCAATTAAAAGTGAATAAACAAACACTTTTAAACCAACCGGGAGAGTGGACTATCTGGCGTGCACCGACTGATAATGATCGTAACATTAAGCGCGAATGGCTACAAGCCAATTTTGATCGTCATCAAACAAGAGTACATGAGACGCATATTACAAAAGCAGATGATCATGTAAAAGTGTCCTTTGATGCGGTCATGCATGCTGTCGCAAGACAAAACTTCTTGGAGATGACCCTTGAGTATACTATCTTTGGCAATGGTTTGATTGAAGTGGCAGGAAAAGTGGCTAAAAATCCAGTGATTCCATTTTTACCTCGCTTTGGTATGACCTTGCCGTTACTAGCAAGCTTCGAAAACGTCAATTATCATGGTTATGGACCGGAAGAAAACTATCGTGACAAATACCATGCATCCTATAAGGGGAACTTTACGGCGACGGTAACAGAGATGTATGAACCTTATGTTACACCACAAGAAAATGGTAATCGAAGTATTAACCAACTCGTGCTAACGAATGGTCAACAATCATTGACAGTTCATTCTGTGAAAGGCATGCATTTTAATGCTTCTCATTATTCAATTAAACAATTAACAGAAGTGATGCATCGTGATAAATTAGTATTGGAGGATATGACTTATCTCCAACTAGATCCACAACAATCTGGTATTGGGACGAATGCCTGTGGACCAGAATTATTCGAGCATTATCGCTTAGATGATGATTTTGAATTTAAGTTTAATTTATTTGTGAAATGAGGTTAAACCATTAATTAAAGTACATGATCAATTATTTAATATTACTGCTAGTCAGTTTTCATTAATACTTGGCGTACATCATGGTTATGTGACGGTGAAACATCTTGGGGGTGCGATTGACGAGTATCGTCAATCGAATCCCTTAATGTGCGCCCAGCATGGGCGCACATCGCAATAAGAAGCGGACGAGTTTTTGTCCGCTTCTTTATATTTCGAACAATCGACCAAAAAGTTAAGCAGTATAAAAATTTATCACTTTGCTAAAATGTTTAGGGAGTGGGCCAGAAGTAGAAAATCGAATAAATTTTTGCTTCGTCTGTTTATCTCTGCACAATTGGGAGTTGATCAGGAGTAAAAAACGAATATATTTCG
>NZ_BCQX01000013.1 GCF_001552295.1 Globicatella sanguinis NBRC 15551
TTTTCTTAAAATTAGTAAAAACCGAGAAACACCTCATCTTTTTGAAATGTTTCTCGGTTATTTTTGAGACTTTTTGCCCAGCCTCGCCGTTTTATTCTAATTATGCGGTTTTCTCTGTCTTTGATTCTTTTTCTTGACTAAAATATAAAGGGCGATAGTTTTGATTGGTGCAGTTCTTACTCAACAAAATATAGCGTGCTCTTAATCTTAAACGTCTAAAATTAGTATAACCGTGGCCAGTTCGTTTGATTGTTTTAATGATGGCTAATTTAAACTTGAAATTTGCCCTTTCAAATTGTTGTACATACAAATTTTAAAAAAATCGAAAGAGGTGTTGACAAATTATCAAGAAAGTTTATAATTAAATTGTAAGCGCATACCAATGAAAGAATATATTCTTCTATAAAAGTTTATGTTGAAGAAAACGGCTCACTTTTTTATGTCTGTTTTATTTTACTATTCAGCAATAATTAAAATTAGAGGTGTAAAAGATGAAATTAAGTAAATTTATCAAAAAAGCAGGAATGATGATTACGAGTCTGGCATTAGTTTCTAGTTTAGCAGCGTGTAGTCCAACCACACGTGGAGGAGAAAACGTTACTAGTTCTCTTAAGGAAGGTGATTTAATTGGTATTTCAATGCCAACAAAAGCAGACCAACGGTGGAATGTTGATGGTGGAAATTTAGTTAAAGAATTAGAAGCTGCTGGTTTTAAAACTCAACTAGCATATGCAAATAATTCTCCTTCTCAACAATCAACTGATATTAACAATCTAGTTTCTTCAGGCGCAAAAGCTATAGTTGTAGCTTCAGTAGACGGTACTGCGGTTGGACCAGCTGTTCAACAAGCTAAAGATGGAGGAGCAACTGTAATTGCATATGACCGTCTTATTATGAATACAGAAGCTGTAGATTATTACGTAACATTTGATCTTGAACGTACAGGTATTTTAGAAGCTGAAACAATTATCGAAAAACTTGATTTAGAAAATGGTGGTGGAAAAGATACACCATATAATATTGCTTTATTTGCAGGATCTGATGATGATAATAATGCACCATATTTCTTTAAAGGAGCGTGGGATTTACTTCAACCATATTTTGAATCTGGTCAGCTTGTAGATCCATCAGGAATTGCTACAAAAGATTTTAAAGTAGAAGATTGGAAAAAAATCTCTGTACATGCATGGGATCAGACTCAAGCGCAAAAACAAATGGATGCGATTATGACGAAGCTAGGAGATCAACCTCTAGCAGCGGTTCTTTCACCATATGACGCTATTTCACTTGGTGTTATGAAGTCTATCAAAAATGCGCGCCCAGATATGTCTCCTTCTATTCCTTTTGATGCAACAAATCCTACAAACAAATCTGCATGGCCAGTGATTACGGGACAAGATGGTATGGATATTGCCATTACAAATATTTACTATGGTGCTCAAGCCCAAACGGTATATAAAAATGTATCATTACTTGCTGAGCAAACAACAAATATAATTAAAGAAATTTCAGAAGGAAAAACTCCTACCTCAGATAAAGAACCACTGAATAATGGAAAAAAAGATGTTCCAACTTGGTTAATGCAATCTGATGAATTAGTTAAAGAACCAACTGGAGACCAAAAAGGACTAGATTATGTTGTTGAAACTGGTTTTATAACAGAGGAACAATATCAAAAAAATATTAAGGCCCCAATTATTGAATAAAAAATTTTTTAGGGCTAGTTTGTAATTTTTTTATTACATTCTGGCCCAAATCTTATAATACTGTTAATGATATCGGTTAGATTTACTTATAGAAAAGTAGGTGTATAAATAATGAGTAAAAATGAAAATCTCCAGGAATCTAATTATATTCTTCAAATGCAAAATATTACCAAAACATTTGGTCCTGTTAAAGCACTTTCTAATGTAAATTTAAATATTAAACGTGGTGAAATACATGGCATTTGTGGTGAAAACGGTGCAGGAAAATCTACTTTAATGAATGTACTTTCTGGAGTGTATCCATATGGAACTTATTCAGGAAATATTGTTTATGAAGGAAAACAATGCACTTTTAAAAATATATCAGATTCAGAGGAGTTAGGTATTGTAGTTATTCAACAAGAGCTTGCATTAAGCCCTTATTTGTCAATTGCAGAAAATATTTTCATGGGAAATGAGAAGCAACATAATGGCATTGTTGATTGGATGCGTACTCGATCAGATGCAATTAAAGTGATGGGACGAGTTGGCTTAATGGAGAGTCCAGAGACAAAAATCATGGATATTGGAGTAGGTAAGCAACAGTTGGTTGAAATTGCAAAGGCATTATCCAAAAACGTTAAATTATTAGTATTAGATGAACCAACAGCTGCTCTTAACGATGAAGACTCTGCTCACTTATTGGATATTCTTAGAGATCTACGTGACAACCATGATGTGACTTCCGTTATTATCTCTCATAAACTAAATGAAATAAAAGAAATAACAGATAATGTTACAGTTATCCGAGATGGATCAACAGTCGGTTATATGACTAATACAGAAAGTGAACCACTAAATCAAGATCGTCTAATTGCCGCAATGGTTGGTCGTGAATTGACTAATTTATATCCTGACCATAAATCAAATATTGGTGAAGAAATTTTTAGAACTGAAAATTGGACAGTTCATCATCCTTTAGATCAACAACGTATTATTGTTGATGATGTAAGTATCAATGCTAGATCAGGAGAAATTGTTGGGATTGCTGGTCTTATGGGTGCTGGACGTACCGAATTAGCAATGAGCATTTTTGGTAAGGCATATGGATCAAATATTTCGGGTAAAGTATTTATTCATGGGAAAGAAACTGATACTTCCACAGTTGAAAAAGCGATTGCCGCCGGATTGGCTTATGCTACTGAGGATCGTAAAGGATATGGACTAAATTTATTACAAAATATTCGGGAAAATGCTATTCTTGCTTCTCTAAAAGAACACTCTAAAAATGGTGTTATGGATTTTAATATTGAACGTGTTGTGGCTGAACGATTTCGAAAAGAATTTCGTATAAAAACACCCTCCATTGAAGAAAAAGTATCAAATCTATCAGGTGGTAACCAACAAAAAGTTGTATTATCTAAATGGGTTATTTCTAATCCAGAGATCCTTATTTTGGATGAACCAACACGTGGAATTGATGTTGGTGCAAAATATGAAATCTATGAAATTATTAATAAATTAGCAGACGAAGGAAAAGCAATTATTGTCATCTCGTCTGAATTGCCTGAATTAATAGGTATTTGCGATCGAATATATACAGTTAGTCAAGGTGTTATTACGGATGATGTACCAAAAGAGAAATTTACTCAAGAATATCTCATGAAAGGTATGACTAAAGAAAAACTAAAGGTGGATGCATAAAATGAGAACTAAAACAAAATCAGCTGTAGAATCAGCAAATGAACATGAAAAAGGATTTTTAGAGGCACTATTATCAAATAGCCGTCAATATGGTATTGTTGGAGCACTAATAGTTATTATTGCAGTTTTTCAAGTTTTAACAGGTGGATTATTGCTACACCCAAATACTGTAGTACAACTAGTTCAACAAAATGCTTATGTTGTAATTTTAGCTATTGGTATGGTAATGGTAATTATCGCAACACATATTGATTTGTCTGTTGGATCTTTAGTAGGTTTTATTGGTGGTTGTGTTGCATTATTGATGCAAGACATGCATGTAAATTGGTTTGTATCGATATTAATTGGTATTTTAATAGGCTTATTAATAGGTGTTTGGCAAGGATTTTGGGTAGCTTATGTGGGGATTCCAGGTTTTATTACTACCTTAGCGGGTATGCTGGTATTCCGTGGATTGGCAACTACTATGATTAATGCTTCAATTCCTGTAAATGATTCATCTTTTAATGCCATTGCAGCAAATTATTTACCGAACATTTTTGGCTTTTGGGGACCTTATGATGGTTTAACTATAGTTGTGGGAATATCATTAATACTATTTTATGCCTATAAGCAATTTAGAAATCGTAAAAAAGCATTTTTAGTTGGCTTAGATGTAGAACCTTTATCTGCAACTTATACAAAAATTGGAATAACTGCTGTTATTATCGGGGCTTTAACCTATTTATTTGCTTCTTCAGGTAATGCTGTACAAGGTGGTATTCCAATTATGCTAGTTATCGTTGGAGTATTAGTAGTATTATATAACTTTATTTTAAATAATACTGTTTTTGGCCGTCATGTTTATGCAGTTGGTGGAAATCGTCGTGCAGCAATGTTATCAGGGATTAATACCAAGAAAGTCGATTTTCTATTGTATGTACATATGGGATTCTTATCATCAATTGCAGCCATTGCGATGCTTTCACGCTTAAGTTCTGCCTCTGCTGCAACCGGTAATTCATTTGAAATGGATGCTATCGCAGCTTGTTTCGTAGGTGGTACTGCGGTAACAGGAGGTGTGGGGACCGTTCCAGGGGTAGTAATTGGTGCTGCTGTGATTGGAGTTATTAACCAAGGTTTGTCAATTATGGGGGTAGATTCAGCATTAATTCAAACAATTAAAGGATTAGTTCTATTACTTGCTGTTGCAATAGATATTTATACCAAAAAGACTAAAAACTAATTTTTTTACAACGAAAGGAGTGGGTAAGAAATGGGAAAAGAATTAAATGAAGCTTCTAAAAGTCGTCTGTATGGATTGACAGCAATTTTCTGTTCAGTGTGGCTAATACAAAGTATATATGATACTATTCAAGCCCAACAAAAAGTATTTACTTGGTTAAATATAATTTTTTATCTATCTCTTTTTTTAGTGATTGTTTACAATGTTTATTCTGCCTATGAAATAAAAAAGGCTTTCAAGAAAGACAAATAGAATTTATCAGTTGTTAAATAGATTAATATAAATAGTATGCTATTCGTTATCATCAATTTGCTTTTTACGTTAATTGGAGATAACGATTTTTTTATTCTTGAAAATTTTATTTAATTTAGTTAATTTGCTTAAAGTCTTCGTCTAATGTAATAAACGCATTGATAATGATATAATCATTAGAAAGAGGCTAGGCAGAAACTTTAAAAAGATCTATCTATATCTTTTATGTGCAAAGGTTGACTGGTCTCAACCTTTATTTTAAAGAGGTTAGGGATAAAGTTGATAAATTCAAGCGAATTATTGCTCATGAATTATAAGCTCATTGGTTGAGGGGTCTCAACCTACGTCTTAAAGACTTGTTTGAGTTCTGTTCAACTGTGCGGGGATGAACAAACGAAGCGAAAATTATTTAATTTTCTACTTTTTGCCTACTCCCTTTCTTTTATTATTGTGAAACCCACAAATTTTCTTATCTCCATTTCACTATCTTTTTGAATTTAATTTACCTGTTCATTTCGGACAGTTTTCCAATAAAAAATGGCTATATTGAATCGATTTTCGATAATTATTTTTATTTTTATGTAAACAATGCAGAAGTGATTCGAAATTGACAGGCAGTGCACTTTTTCTATCTAAATCTACCGTTTTAATTAATGGGACATTTGATCTTCCTCACAGTATTTTAATCATCAACAATCTGGTTATGACACGCTTTCAGCCCTTCAATTCCCTTTCCCCTTACGTTTTTCACTAAGTAATCTCCATTGAATCTTTGTGACAGCATTCAAATCATTCCCATTGAGTTTATTTTGAATCATTACTTAAAGCATTGAATAAAGTCTTAAAATTAGCTACTATTAAGATGTGAAAGCGATTAATATTTTATAGATGGGAGTGTTGATGATGGGGAGACAAGTATATACTTTAACGCAACAACAATTAAAAGTCGTGGATCAAGCACTACAAAATAAAGAGACCGCAATTAAAGGGCCAGCCGGTAGTGGTAAGACTTTAGTGGCGATTAGTATCGCCAATCGTTTGGCTGAAGAAGATGAATTAGCACTCCCACTGGATGGCGAACGTCTACCGATTGTTTTAACAACTTTTACCAATGCCTTGGTCAATCATATCCGTCAGGATTATTATTTGGATGATATTAAAGTGATGACCGTTCACCGTGTATTGAGTGACTTTATTCGCAAAAATGGTGGGAAAGTGAAGTTTGCTTCGCGAAAGTTAAGAGCCTTTTTAGAAAGTCATCTCGATACCAATCGTTATAGTGTCAGGTTTATGGAAGCTGAATTTGCTTTTATTTATGGCAATGGCTTGAAGAAGCGTGCGGATTATTTACAAGCAGTCCGAATAGGACGCGGGCGCGGTAATCTTGACCGAGAGTATGTGTTTGACTTATTTGAACAGTACCAAGCACTACTCGCTAAAAACAATGATTATGATTTTTCAGATATTGGTAATTTAGTGTTAGCATTCATTGCAGAACATGACACATCACCCACTGTAAAGCATCTTATTTTAGATGAGGTGCAAGATATGCCGAAGACTTGGATACGTGCTTTACAACAAATTACGCAAGATAAAATAATTTATATTGGCGATGTGGCGCAATCCATTTATGGCAAACGTTTCACTTGGATTGGCGTGGTAGGTTCAAAATTTAGACCATTAGAACTGCAACGCAATTTTAGAAATACAAGGCAAATATTTGAAGCTGCCGATTCGATTTTAAAATTTGAATATGTGGTCAATGAAGCCTCACGTCAAGAATATTCGCAAGATATTACCGAGACCCAAGATGAAGGTAATCGTCCGCAACTTTTCTTATTACGCAATGAACAAAGCCAATTAGAACATATTCTATTAAAGATAAAAGAGATTCTATCCGATTATCCTAATGAACGGATTTGCATCGGGTTTCGTAAGACAACGGCCTTTAAATTTCGGGTATTAAAGGCATTGAGTAAAGCTGGCATTGCGTATGAAACCAATCTGAGTAAAGACACAGGGAAGACACCAGTAGTCGTTTCGAGTTTTCATTCCATGAAGGGTCTCTCATTTGACCATGTGATTTTAGCGGAGATGGATGATGCCATCTTTGCGGATGCGATTGAAGAAACGGATACTGATGTTGAGCGACGTTTAGTCTTTGTGGCGATGACGCGTGCGCGTAAGACCTTGAGTTTATTTGTTGGTAGTGACCAACCGGTTCGGTATTTAAGTGAGATTTCTCCAACTAAAATTTTACCGATTGTCTGGAATCCGACGGCTTTTGATACTTTATTTAAAGAGCAGATTCAACGATTGACTATTCGTCGTAACATTTTGCGTGAGGAGTTTCAACGCTATACGCATCGGATTGCTGAATTAGAAAGCGAGTTAGAACAAGCGCAAGCTGAATTAGCCAAAATGCTCGATCAACCGATTAGTCAGGTAGGATTTGGTAATGAGAAAATATCAAAATTAACCGTTGATATTGAAATTGAGAAGCAACATCAATTAGCAGTTGAAGCAAAATTAATGGAAACCAAAGTGCAAGACCAATTGGCGCATAATCAATTAGATTTAGAGCCAGCGACATATTATTTTAGTGATAATGCGAAACTACTCATATAAGGTGGCGATGGAGGTTTCCGTGAGAAGCATTTACCAGGGCTCTTAAAAGAATACGGACTAGCCAGAGATGCTTATGAATGGATTCCCTATGATGAAATGAAACATTTTGATATTACCACTTGTTATTATTCAACAAAATATTCAGATTTAATCGTCGGGGCTACGCCACATAGTACAAAGGGCATTGGCAACAGTTCGAGCTTAATTCAATTTATTCGTGATCATCAATCCGAATTACCTAGAGCACATATTTTAGAACAAAATGGCATCCCGATTAAATTATCAAAAGAAGATTTTAGAAAGTTGCTTCCTAATACAGCCTTGTATGCTGCATTAAAAGGCATTTAATCGATTAAAGTCTCACTTGATTTGGCAATTAAGCGGTGAGGCACAATGTATTGTTAGATAGGAATGCATGGCTTGAGGCTCAATGTATTGATAGACAGGGACGGATCACGAGAGGTTCAATGTATTATTAGCCAGAGACGAATCCGACGATTATAATCAAACTGTCTATTTAAACAGACAATTTATATTTTGTCTATTATAACAGACAAAAAGAGGTGAGGTTATGCAATATATCGCAATGATTGGCGATGTCATTGAGTCAAAGTCCATTAAGGAACGTCAACAATCACAAGATCAATTAAATAAGATTATGAAGCAATTAAATGAACAGTATCAAACAACGATTGTTTTTAATTTTACGATTACAATCGGTGATGAATTATCCAGGATTAATAACTCAATTTTAATTTCAATCCCACTTATCCTTACTTTCTTTACAGGTGCCTGGCTAGATATTTAATAATTAGTGAAGTTAATAGATACTCAAAAACCCGCTAGCAGATTTCTGCTAGCGGGTTTCTTCATTATATTTAATTAAATTCGACTGCTACTCCAAAGTGATCGCTCACGATGGGTTCTTTTTTGCCATCAAAAACAACTCGGTAATTTTTAACTTCTCCCGGGTAATCCGTAAAGATATAATCGATTCTTTTTTCATCCGTATGGCCTTCCCATCCGTCAATATCACTCAAAACGGTTGCAGATCCAATCTTTTCTTCTGCCTGAACATAAGCATCTTTTAATTGAGGAGCCGTAGTTTTGATATAGTCATAGCCCTTGTCTCTAAGATCTGCCTCATTGTTGAAATCACCCATAAAAAGATGAGTCTTCTGACTCTCTTTTTCAATATGAGGAAGCGTATTATCCCATTCATACTTGAATAAATGATCACCTGATGGATCTAACCACCAAGAGTAGTGGCATGAAAAGACTACCCATTCTTTACCTTCAAGGCTTACATTACCTTTTAGAACTCTTCTGGTGTAGTGATTCGCATAATCCGATATTTCAGACACTAAGAAACTTTCTGGACTGAAAGGTGTTTTGGATAAAATAGCCACACCTTCATCGTACACATCATAGCCAATATGATTGGCTGTCCAACTCCAATAGTAATGAAGTCCACGCTCTTTTAGCAACTGAACGATGAGATATGCAAAGTTATCTTCCTTTATAGCAACAGGATACATTTCTCCAGAAGCTTGGGTAAATAAATCATCCACAATTTCTTTCGCTTCCATTGTTTGATTAATTTCCTGAAGAGCGATAATTTGAAAATCTTCTTTGGCGATATAATCAACGATTTGTCTTAATTTTAATTCTGGATCTTCTTCCATCCATGAATGAGTATTCAGTGTTAAAACGTTCAATTTATTTCTCCATTCTAACCAATGTTTCTTTCATTCACTCGACCAATCTCTGTATCTTCGGAGATATCATGCGTTTGAATGAACTCAAAGTCTTGATTTTCTGTCAAGTTCGTAAACACAACCATGATAGTGGTTTCTTTTCCTGCTTTTTTAATCGAAGCCAAGTCCATTTCAGCTATTTTATCTCCAGCAATTACTTCTTGACCTTCTTCAACAAAGATTTCAAAACCTTCACCTTTTAATGCAACTGTATCTATTCCTAAATGAATAAGTACGTCAATTCCACTTGCTGTTTTAATACCAATTGCATGTTTGGTTGGGAAGACACTTTGAATTGTACCATCTACTGGAGAGACTACTGTATTTGTTGAAGGGTTTACTGCATAACCATCACCCATCATTTTCTGAGAAAATACTTCATCATTTACTTCAGTAATCGGAAGTACGTCACCTTTTGCTACTGGGAAAATTACTGTTGTGAGTCCTTTTGAACCTGTAGCCACTACTTCCTTTTCATCCATTTCATCAAGTTTAGGTTCTGGAATAGCTGCATTAGAGCTCAATACATCCAAAATATCAGATTTTAAGACATCTGCTTTCGGTCCATAAACTGCTTGAACTCCATTATCTTTCTTCACAAGCCCCATTGCGCCTGCTTTTTTCCAAGCGTTTTCGTCTCCAACAGAATCAATATCCTTAACAGAAACACGTAAGCGAGTCATACAAGCATCTACATCTGTAATGTTTTCTTTACCACCTAATAAGTGAATAATATCATACACTTGTTGTGTAGCATCTACAGGCTCTCCATTTTCAGATGCTACTTCTCCACCTTCGTAATTTCCATTACGTCCTGGTGTTGCAAAATTGAATTTCTTAATTAAGAAGTTTGCAATAAAGTAAGTCAATATTCCGAATAGAAGGGTTACCCAAACAAAGTTAATTAAATCCATACCTAGTCCCGCACGAATCGCTAATGGCGTACGTGTAAGCAATTCAATGTTACCAAACGAGTGAACACGTAAGTTTACGATATCAGCCATCGCAAATGCTGCTCCTTGGATTACCGCATAAACGATATACAAAGGCATAGCTGCGAACATAAACATAAACTCAAGTGGTTCTGTAACACCTGTTAAAAATACAGCTAAAGCAGCGGATACATACATTGATTTATGTGTTTTTAGTTTGTCTTTATCGACATTTTTATACATAGCATAAGATAGACCCATTAAGATACCTGATGATCCAATCATTTGTCCGACTTTAAAACGAGCAGGAACTACGTTATTTAATAACCATTGGTACGTAGCAGTATCACCAGCAGCGTCTAAATTAATTAAATCTCTTACCCATGCTAACCAAAGTGGGTCTTGACCGAATACCATAGCACCCTGTTGTGCACCAGTTAATACTTCATAGGTTCCTCCAAGAGGTGTGTAGTTAATTGGAATAGTTAACATGTGGTGTAAACCAAATGGTAATAATAAACGCTCTAATGTACCAAATAAGAATGGAGCTAAGACTGGAGCTGATTCTTGTGATTGCGCAATCCATACACCGAAACTATTAATACCACTTTGAATAAATGGCCAAACAATAGCTAATACAATTGAAACAATTAAAGACCATAAGATAATAACAAACGGTACAAATCTTTTTCCGTTAAAGAAGGATAAAGCATCGGGTAGTTTTCTAAAATTATAATATTTATTGTAAGCAACAGCTCCCATAAATCCTGCAATAATACCGACGAAAACCCCCATATTTAAAGCTGGTGCCTCTAAAACACTAACAAAATAACCATCAATTGGTATTTCTGCTCCAAATAATGTTTGTGTTACTGCATTTGGGTCAGCTAACATTTCACTGGTTACGCCAAAAATCGCTCCTGTAATTCGGTTAATTAGAATAAAACTGAGCCCGGCAGCGAAGGCACCCCCAGCTCTATCTTTTGCCCAACTTCCACCGATTGCTAATGCAAATAAGACGTGTAAGTTTCCAATAATTGCCCAACCAATATTCTCAATCACACTTCCAACTGAAATCAAAGCTTGCATATCTGGATTAATTAGAGGAAGTGATCCACCAATACTAATCATTAATCCTGCAGCTGGCATAACAGCAATAACGCCCATTAAGGCTTTCCCGAATTTTTGCCAAAATTCAAAATTAAATATTTTTTTCAATTTTCTTCTCCCTGTCTTCTCTTATTTCTTATATTTCTTATATTTCTAAAAAAATTGTGAATCTGGTATTCTCACCTCCATCTTATTAATTTATTCCCATCATAATGACTACTACACTATAAACAGTAAAAACGATTTTAATTTATTATATTTTTTTAAACAACCGCTCTCATAAAATAGTTCATTTTAGTAGTAATGCATAAAACTTATAGCGTAAGATAAATGATGGGTTCTTCTTAGATCTATTCAGGATACTAATAGTTTTAATTTATCATATAACCACAATGTTGTAAAGAATGATACCGTCTTGTAAACGTTTAGCAAAACTCTTTATGTCTTTGAAATATAACAAGAATTACATAAATATTTTACTAAAAAAATAAGTTAATTTAAAAATGCTCTTTCAATTTTTTGTATTTGTAAGTTAAAACCCTATAAAATAGAAAAATCGGTTGTATTTATTTTAAATATATTTTTTCAGATTCTGCGACGTAATCAGTGCATTAAGAAGAGGCTGGGCAAAACTCGATAAATTAAATTAAGTGATTGTTCGATAATTAAAAGCGTAGGGGTTGAGTGGCCTCAATCTGCGTCTTAACGAGATGAACATAAATTTGAAAAATTCAGTCAAATTAGTGCTTATTCATTAAATGCGCAGGGGTTGAGTGGGTTGGAAGACGAAGCGAAAATCCTTCATTTTTTTACTTCTAGTCCTTAACCTTATTGTACTCCCATTATTTTCTAGAATAAACTAGGTGAAAACTCTTAAAAACTCATTCAATTTGATCAAAAATCAACTAAAACGGGCTTATTTTTGAAATGTTTCAAAAATATTTTTAGCCATTTAAAAAGGCGCTAAAACCTTATGATATCAAGGTTTTTAAGCTGTATTCATTTTTATGTTTTTTATACAAAAACAGACAATTGTGAACTTCATCATTCACAAATTTATAATAATTGATTATAATGATGGTAAATGGATGTCATGGGTTAGTTCAATCAATGGAAACTGGTTGGAGGCAACAATTGAAATTTTCAGTCGAATGGTGGACTAACCTCGACATTCAAAAATCGATGAGGAGTGATACCATGTATGGTGCATTAGAAGCAGGTGGCACAAAATGCGTTTGTGCTATGTTTGATAACGAAGGACAAATTATTGAGCGAGTAAGTATTCCTACTGAAACGCCCGATATTTCTGTACCAAAAATGATTGCTTTCTTTAAAAATTATCCTGAGATGAAAGCATTAGGGATTGGTTCATTCGGCCCTTTAGGCGATAATGAAGAGTTGCCTTCTTACGGTTATATTACAACCACTCCGAAAAAAGGCTGGAATAACTATAATTTCTTAGGTGCTTTTAAAGCAGAATTTGATGTACCGATGGCGTGGACTACCGATGTGAATGCGGCGGCTTATGGTGAAATGAAACAAGGGGCAGCCAAAGGATTGGATAATGTCATTTATTTAACTGTTGGAACGGGTGTTGGGGGCGGTGTCGTTGTCGACGGTCATGTAGTTAGTGGCTATGGTCACCCTGAAACAGGCCACATGTTAGTCAGACGTCATCCAGAAGATCAATATGAAGGTAAATGTCCTTATCATGGAGACTGTTTAGAAGGGATGGCTGCTGGTCCAGCAATTGAAGAACGTTGGGGCCAAAAAGGTTTTGATTTAGCTGAAGATCACCAAGCTTGGGAAATGGAAGCTTATTATATTGCGCAAGGATTGTATAATTACTATACTGTTTTAGGTTGCGAACGATTCATTTTAGGTGGTGGCGTGATGAAACAACGTCAATTATTCCCATTAATTCGTGAAAATTTCAAAAAGTTCAATAATGGTTATTTAGAAACACCGGAATTAGAAGGCTTTATCGTACCACCAGCATTAGAAGACGATGCCGGTATTACAGGATGTTATGAATTAGCGCGTGAATTACTATCATAATATCGTGTACTCATTAAATTCTGTGAATGAATTGAGTCATGCAATCAACAATGAATTCAAATAAAAAGAGTGGTCATGACGATGCGGGACGATTAACTTGTATTCCGTCTGCCACTCCCAATATTAGCGATGGCTAGCGGATGCCTTAATTTGATAGTCATCGTTATAAAATTTTAAGTAAAGTGAGGTGAAAGAAATGGCAACAATGAAAGATGTCGCAGAATTAGCGGGCGTTAGTTTAGGGACCGTCTCAAGAGTCATTAATAAAGCACAAGGCATTAAGCCCCAAACACTTGAAAAAGTTAATGCGGCAATTGAAAAATTAAATTATGTACCCGACCAATATGCACGTGGGATGAAATTGAATCGTACCAACACCGTTGCTTTAATCGTACCGACGATATGGCATCCGTTTTTCAGTGAATTTGCTTATCATGTCGAACAAGAATTGAGTCGCTTAGATTATAAGATGCTTCTATGTAATAGTGCTGGTCCGGAAAAGGAAGCAGAATATATAAAAATGTTACAACAAAATAAAGTAGATGGAATCATTGCGATTACATATAGTTCGATTGAGGAGTTTTTATCTTCAGGTATCCCTTTTGTCAGTTTTGATCGTGTCTTTCCAGGTATGGATATTGCTTATGTTGCGTCTGACAACAAGGTAGGTGCTGAAATAGCGGCGAAGACACTCATTGAGAAAGGGTGTACGCATTTTGGCTTTGTCGGAGCACATAATGAGACGGAGAACGAGACGAAAAAGCGTCGTCAATATTTTGAAAAAGCCATTATAGAACCAGGATATCAACTTTCAATTTTAGATGAAGTGGAGCCTGTTCCTAACTTAAAAGAAAAGATTCGCGAGTTTTTAATTGAAAATCCTACAATAGATGGTATCTTTACGATTAATGACTTTGCGGCGCTTGATGTGATTGAAGTTGCGGAAGATTTAGGAATGAGAGTGCCAGAAGATCTGCAAATAATTGGCTATGATGGGATAAAAATGGCGATGGAGCGACAATATGTCGTGTCAACGATTAAACAACCGTTGGAAGAAATGTCTAAAAAAGCAGTGGAACTTATTTTAGATATTATTGATAATAAAGAACATACGCGTCAATATTTAATTCCTGGTTATTATGTTGAAGGCAGAACCACAAAAAAATAAAAAAAAAAGAAAATACCTATTGACAAAAAACGCTTTCTTTTATAAACTAAGATTGTAGAAAGTTACGAAGTATTTTTTTTAGAGCGTTATTGAAACGTTTCAATTAGAATGTAAATTCAAATAAAATCAAATTGTGCTGACAGGCAATGCAGCACTAATTTTTTAAAGTTGTTTTGAAACGTTTCAAAAAAAGGAGGAGGAAACAGATGTCAACGGTCATCAAAAAAGAGTTGAGTACTTGGGAGAAAATAAAAAAACAAAAAGTATTATTTTTAATGTTGTTACCAGGTTTACTACTAACATTCGTATTTAAGTATATCCCGATGTACGGAGTCTTAATTGCCTTTAAGGACTACAATCCATTACAAGGTATCTTAGGAAGTGATTGGGTAGGATTTAAAGAATTTGCCAAGTTCTTATCAGCACCCAATCTGGGATTATTAGTCGGGAACACCATAAAGTTAAGTGTTTATGGATTATTGTGGGGTTTCTTGCCACCGATTATTTTAGCAATTATGTTAAATCAATTAGCAAGTCCAAGATTGAAAAGACAAATCCAGTTAATCTTATATGCACCTAACTTTATCTCAGTTGTGGTCATTGTCGGAATGATTTTTCTACTGTTCTCTATTGAAGGTCCGGTTAATCGTATTTTAGAGATGGTAGGCATCAATATTAATTTTATGACCAATCCTAATTATTTTAGAAGTTTGTATATTGGAAGTGGTATTTGGCAAGGAATGGGTTGGGCTTCAACCTTATATACAGCTACATTGGTTAATGTCGATCCGTCGCTAGTTGAAGCTGCTAAACTGGATGGTGCTAATATTTTACAAAGAATATGGCATATTGACTTACCGACCTTAAAACCGGTGATGGTCATTCAATTCATCTTAGCAGCGGGTAATATTATGAGTGTCGGTTATGAGAAAGCTTACTTAATGCAAACATCATTAAATTTAACCGCATCTGAGATTATTTCAACTTATGTTTATAAACAAGGTTTAGTTTCAGGTAATTATTCTTATTCAACAGCTGTTGGTTTAATCAATACCGTCATTAATGTGGTATTACTGATAATTGTTAATAAAACAGTGCAACACTTAAATGATGGCGAAGGATTATAGGAGGTAAATGATGAATTCAGCAATGCAAACCGATTTTGACCGTCGAATTTTACTGATTAATAAAATCATGATTGGTCTAATAGTGTTAATTACTTTTGTGCCACTTGTCTATATATTGATTGCTTCTTTTATGGATCCAACTACTCTATTAGCCAAAGGAATTAGTTTTAATCCAAAAGATTGGACATTACAAGGCTATCAAAGAGTTTTTGCTGACGCGTCCATTGTGAGAGGATTTATGAATTCAATTTTCTATTCGTTAGCTCTTTCGATTATTACAGTTGCTGTCTCGATGTTAACAGCATACCCTTTATCTCGAAAAGACTTAGTTGGTAGAAAATGGATTAATATTATGTTATTAATCACTATGTTTTTTGGGGGCGGCTTAGTTCCAACTTATTTATTAGTGAAGCAACTAGGAATGTTAAATACCGTGTGGTCAATCTTAATTCCGGGAGCGGTTAATGTTTGGAATATTATTTTAATTCGAACTTACTGTCAAAATTTACCTGAAGAATTAATTGAAGCAGCCGTTATCGATGGGGCTAATGATTTTCAAATTTTTGTCAAAATTATTGTGCCACTATGTAAGCCGATTTTATTTGTACTGTTCTTATATGCCTTTGTCGGTCAATGGAATTCATATTTTGATGCGATGATTTATTTAAAAGATCCAAAACTAGAACCTTTACAATTAGTTTTACGAAAAATCTTAATTCAAAATCAACCTAATCAAGAAATGATTGGAACGAATACCGCAATGATTGATATTCAGCGGATTGCCGAAATGATTAAATATGCCACAATTGTTGTTTCAAGTTTACCATTGATGATTATGTACCCATTCTTCCAAAAATACTTTGATAAAGGTATTTTGGTTGGTTCAATTAAAGGATAAAAAAATTTTTGGAGGGAAAAAAGATGAAAAAAGCAAAAATGTTAGGATTGTTAATGTCCAGTGGATTAATTATAGCTGCATGTAGTGGGGGTGGTGGAACCTCAAGTCCTGATTATGGTTTGAAAGATGTAAAATTTCCATTAGAAAAGCAAGTGACCTTAAAAGTGACGACCGGTAGTTCACCGTTAGCGCCAGAAGACCCTAATGATAAATTAATCGTCAAAAGATTAGAAGAAGATACGAATGTTCATATTGAATGGACTAATTACAATACTGATTATGCTGAAAAACGTAACTTAGATATTTCCAGTGGCGATTTACCGGATGTGTTCCATAATGCTGCGGCCTCTGATGTGGATTTAATTAAATGGGCTAAAAACGGGGTGATTGTACCTTTAGAAGATTTAATTGACCAATATATGCCTAATTTTAAGAAAATATTAGATGAAAATCCAGAATATCGTGCCATGATTACCGCACCAGATGGTCATATTTATTCATTTCCTTGGATTGAAGAATTAGGTTCTGACAAAGAATCGATTCACTCTGTTAATGATATCGCATGGATTAACGTAGAATGGTTAGATAATTTAGGTTTAGATATGCCAGAAACAACCGATGATTTAATCGAAGTCTTAGAAGCATTCAAAACTCAAGATCCTAATGGTAACGGTGAAGCGGATGAAATCCCAATGGCCTTTATTAATAATGGAGGTAATGAGGATTTTAAAATTTTAATGGGTGCCTTTGGAATCGGTGATACGGATGATCACGTCGTTGTTTCAAACGATAAAATAGTAGACTTTACAGCAGATAACGAAGAGTACAAAGAAGGAATCAAGTTCATGCGTGATTTATATGAACGTGGCTTATTAGATACTGAAGCCTTTGAACAAGATTGGAATACTTATATTGCGAAAGGCTCAGAACATCGTTATGGTGTTTACTTTACATGGGATAAAGCCAATGTGACGGGAATGAACGATAGTTATGATATTTTACCAGCATTAGCAGGACCAGATGGCAAAAAACATATTACTCGTACTAATAATTTTGGTTTTTCTCGTGACCGTGCAGTCATTACTTCAGCAAATAAAAACTTAGAGTTAACGACTAAATGGATTGATAAGATGTACGAACCGGTACAATCGGTTCAAAATAACTGGGGAACCTATGGTGATGATACCCAACAAAATATCTTTGAATTTGATGAAGCAACTCAAACTTTAAAACATTTACCATTAGAAGGGACCGCTCCAGGAGAATTACGTCAAAAAACCGAATTAGGTGGACCTTTAGCTATCTTGGATGAATACTATGGTACTGTGACAACTATGCCAGATGATGCAAAATGGCGTTTAGATTTATTACATGAACATTATGTGCCATATATGAATAATGATTATAATTACCCACGTGTATTTATGTCAGTTGAAGACTTAGAAAAGATTGAAACAATCGAAGCTGACTTAATGGAATATGTCAACCGCAAACGTTCAGAATGGATTGTTAACGGCAATATTGATGAAGAATGGGATGCTTATTTAGCAGAATTAGATAGATTTAGATTACCAGAATGGTTAGAAATTAAACAAAAATATTTTGATGAGTATTTAACTAACCAAGAATAGTAGGAGGCGTATCAATGACTCAATTTACAATCGAGCGAGCAAATCAATTTATTAAAGCAAACAAACATTTAGTCAATCCACAATACCGACCTCAGGTGCATTTTACTGCACCTATCGGGTGGATTAATGATCCAAATGGCTTTATCTTCTATCAAGGAGAGTACCATTTGTTTTATCAGCATTATCCTTATGATGCGATTTGGGGACCGATGCATTGGGGACACGCAAAGTCAAAGGATTTGATTCATTGGGAACATTTACCAGTAGCGTTAGCACCAGATAAGGACTATGACCTTGGTGGATGCTTTTCAGGTAGTGCCATTGAAAAAGATGGCAAATTATGGTTAATGTATACGGGGAATATTCAAAATGAACAAGGCGAACCACGTCAAATTCAAAACATCGCTGTCTCAGAAGATGGGGTTCATTTTGAAAAGATTGCTCAAAATCCGGTATTAACTGAAGCGGACTTACCTGAAGGAATAGTGCCAGCTGACTTCCGTGATCCCAAGGTTTTTGAAAAAGATGGTAAATATTATGCGGTGATTGTGGCTCGTCATGTAGACGGTGTAGGTTGCGTTCTATTATACAGTTCCGATGATTTAATAGAATGGCAATATGAGTCGATTTTCCTTAAAGGTACAAAGGAACAAGGTGAAATGTGGGAATGTCCAGATTATTTTAATCTCGATGGTGTCGATACACTCTTGATGTCACCGATGCGTTTTGGACGCGAGGATTTGAGTCATCATAACTTAAATACCACGGTAGTTGTTAAAGGGAAAGTTGATTGGGACAAAAAGGAGTTTATCCCTGAACAATGGGATGAATTAGATCATGGACATGATTTCTATGCGCCTCAAACATTAGAAGATGATCAAGGGCGTCGCATTATGATTGCTTGGATGAATACTTGGGGTCGTCAGAATGTGACCAAAGAGTTAGGTCATCAGTGGGCTTTCGGTATGACGATGCCCCGTGTCTTAAATTGGCGCGACAATCAATTTACACAAACACCCGTGTTGACCGAAGCTCATTTAACAGCAGAAACGACGGATGATTTCTCAACCAATCAAGCGAAAGTATTAGTCTTACAACCTAAGACACAAGCGGATTTCGAGTTACGAGTGGGGAGTACACAAGACTATGTCAGCATTCGCTATGAGAAAGATGGCAATGCGGTTTATTTAGACCGGGAAAATCTAAGAATTGATTTATCAGGTGAAGAAAATGAACCTGTCACTAAACGAGGTTTCAGAGTAAAAGAAGCTCAATTAGCTAAACTGGAAATTATCTTAGATACGAATTCCATCGAATTAATTGCTAATAATGGTACAGCAACCTTATCCTCTAATATTTATTTAGGAGAAGGAATTGAACCTGTTGTGACATTATGGAGCGGAGATGTTGACATTTCAAGTTATGTCATTCAATAATTGTTTGATTATTGTTTGTTGAGGCTTTAGGTCATGACCTCCTGAAGTGTCTTTGTATATATTTGATGAAACAGCAGGTCATGCCATCTAATAATACCTCATTGATATTTGATGAAACAACAGGCCGTGCCATCAAATAATATCTCATGGATCTTGATGAAATTTTAGTTAGTGCCATTTAATAATATCTTATTTAAATTAGGTGAAACTCCATCATGACGTCCAGTAAAAGCTTCATTGATTGATAGATGATTATTTAAAACAAACTAATAGGGAATGGACCAATCAAAGGTAATCAAGGGATTACTAATGATTGGTCCTTTTTTTGTTGGAGTAAAAATAAGCTTTCAATTATTAACAATCGAATCATAGGATTGTTCATGATAGTTCCTGTTGGTGCTGTAACAAAAAACGAGTCCACAATCATTAAGAAAATGTAAAAATTACTTTTTGTTTTAAAAAACGCTTGACTTAATAATAGATAATTATTACAATTTAAAACGTTGAGTTTATAATTAGAAAGGTTGAGAGAAATGAAAAAAATATGGCGAGCTTGCTTTTTAATCATGTTATTATGCTGTACGTCACTTATTCAACGTCCGGCCATGATTGCGAAAGCGAATGAACCAAAAGAATTAAATATTGTCACCAGTTTTTATCCAATGTATGCTATCACCAAAGAAATTGTCGGTGATTTGCACGAAGTTCGCGTTCTTAATTCTAGAAATGGTATCCATGGTTTTGAACCTTCAGCCAATGATATAGCGGCTATTTATGATGCCGATATTTTCATTTATCATTCTAATATTTTGGAATCTTGGACTAAAAATATTGCGGTTAATTTACAGAATTCATCCGTTACTTTAGTTGAGGCCTCAAGAGGAATGGCCATGCAGAAGGTTACCGGTTTAGAAGATATTGAAGAAATCAAAGGGATGGATAATGCGGCGTTGTATGACCCACATACATGGTTAGACCCGATTGAAGCTGGTGTTGAAGCGCAATTGATTGCAGATCGTTTATCGGAATTAGACCCAGACAACCAAGAGACTTATCAAGCGAATGCAAAACAATTTGTTGAACAAGCAGAACAGCTTGTTGCTAAATATCAACCAATTTTTGAACAATTGAAACAGAAAACCTTTGTTACCCAACATACGGCTTTTTCATATTTAGCCCAACGCTTTAATTTAAAACAGTTAGGGATTGCGGGTGTATCATCCGATATTGAGCCGTCATCAAAGAAAATTGCCGAAGTACAAAAATTTGTTAATGAGTACCAAGTGAAGACAATCTTTGTTGAACCCAACGTCTCTGACCGTGCCGCTAAAGTGATTGCGGATGCGACCGGCACAACCATTGTGGAATTGAGTCCACTAGAAGGCGATCCACTTAATACTGATCCATTTTTAGTGAATTTAGCAAAAGTATTAGAAACATTAAGCAGTCATTTACAACAGGAGGAATAGTATGAATTTCAAAAAATCATTATTAGTTACGTTATTAGCCAGTGGAGTATTCTTAAATCAAAATATAGTCTTAGCCGAAGAAAACAGTTCATCAGGTATGAATTATGTCGATGGCACTGAAGAAACTAGCTCATCAGGAATGGATTATGTTGATGGAGCTGAAGAAAACCAAACTGACAGTAATCATTCAATGACCGAATCACGCTCACAAGAAGAAGTCAATTTAGATGAAGGCATTGCCGCAGAACAAATTATTGTAAAAATTACCGAAGAAGGTTATGTTACTTCTCATGGAGACCATTATCATTATTACAATGGTGAAGTACCTGAGGATTCTATTTTCTTAGAAAGCATTGTGACTGAAGAGGACCTTGATTCTTTTGAAAAAGTGAGTGAAATTGCGAATGGGTGGATTGTCAAAAAAGACGATCAATATTATGTTTGGTTAGAAGAGGGCAAAAAAGCATCGACTGTACGTTCAACCGATGAATTGTTATTACAAGCGAATGGTCTTAATCCGAAAGATGCTAAGGCAATCGTGGAATTGAGAAAAGATTATCACTTAACTGACGAGAGCTTAATTATGCCGGTTGTAGATAAAACGCCTGAAGAAGTATTAAAAGACTTAGACTTTGAAGGACAACCGATTGTCGTTTATATTACTGAAAAAGAATATGTACTGTTAGTTGGCATTGACTTATATGTATTCAGTGGCGAAGTAGCAGAAGAAGCTTATTTTAGTGAATTATTATTAGCACCTAGCGATTATCAATTACAAGAAGCAGATGTTAAACAAGCGATTAAAGACGGTTTTATCGTAAAAATTGATGACCAATATAAAGTCTATCAAGAAAAAAATAATGACCATATTATGGATATCGACACGATTCTTCAACAAGTTAAAAAATCATTTGCTGAATTTCAAGAACAAGATGCATCACAACGTGATAAACGAGAAAAAGTGAATCATGTAAAAGAAGGCGAATTGTTGGGTGGATCAGGTTCAAGAGATGATAGTGGTAGCTATGTGACCAGTGATGGCTATGTGTTCAGCCCCTATGATGTTATTCAAGACTTAGGCGATGGCTTTATCGTACCGCATGGTAATCATTTTCATTTTATACCAAAATCTGACCTTACTGCTGCAGAGTTACAAATTGCGTTAGCTGTATTAGGTAAGAATGGTAACACTAAACCTTCGACATCTGATAATAGCGGTCAACTTGGTAACAATCATCAAAATAACCAAAATAACCACGGTAATCAAAATGGTCACACTAATGACAATACGATAACGGTTAAACCTACCGATTCTAACAAACCTTATACAACGAGTGATGGGTATGTCTTTTCCGTTGAATCCATTACGAAAGTAGAACGCCAAGGGATTATTGCTAAACATGGTAGTCATTATCACTGGGTACCTTTTACTGATTTAAATAAAAAAGAACTACAAGCTGCTAAATCATACATTAAAAAACATTTTGGGATTGATTTAGTTTTAGTCAATGAAAATGATCAAAAGGATAAAAACGAAGCGTCATCACCGCAAGAAATACCATTTAATGCTAAAGCGGTGTTAAGAAAAGAAACTCAAAATGGCCAAGTTGGTTATGTCTTTTTAGCAAATAAAAAAGAAGTCTTTAAACCAATAAGCGAATTAGATTATCAAGCCATTTCATTTGCAGAACAACAACTTAATTTAAATTCAGATTTAAAATATAAATTCGAAGTTGCGAAAGCGAATGAAGGTGAATTAGAACCTGGTTTATATGTTCCACTTAGTCAATTACCAATGCATGCGGGTAGCGCAACATACGATACTGGCGATTCCTTTATTATTCCACATATCGATCATATTCACATTGTGTATTATAGTGATTTAACCAAAGAACAAATCGCGACGGTTAAATATTTAATGCAACATCCTGAATATCGTCCAGCACCATGGACAGATGAAGGCCATGAAGACACTGTATCGAATGAGATTACTTATGTGCCTAATGTGACACCAAAATCTGAACGTGCTGGATTGAAAAACTGGCAAATCGTTCACAGTGTCGAAGAAGTAAATGCTGCCTTAGCAAAAGGAATCTTTGCGAATGACGAAGGTTATATATTTAGTCCAGAAGACTTAAAAGACAGTGCAACTTTTGTTTGGGATAATGGTACTGTGTCAATTCCTAAAAAAGGTGGAAGTGAATATTTCACTTTAGATACCAACCAATTACCAGAAACATTGAAAGCACAAGCTCAAGAGATTATTAAAGAAAGACAAAATAAAAAACAAGAAGATTCAACGGAAGCAGACAATCAACCAGAAGCAGAAATTTCAAATGCGACCTTGATTGAATATTTAGAAAAACATTATAATCTACCGCCTTTCTCAGTTTATTATCAATTTGAACCAGAAGGCTTTAAAGTCTATTATTCAGATGATGACTTTATCGTCATTGATAAAGCAGATGTACTTGCTGCGTATCAAGAAAAAGGCACATTACCTGAATTACCTAAGGCTGTTGAAGCAGAATCAACTACTTCAGAAGTGGATGGTGAAACAACAGAAATGAACCAAAACGAAAGTGCTGTGGAAGAAACGATGACCACTGAATCCGTTAATGGTGTTGTCGAATCAACTTCTGAAGTTATGCCTGAAGCTAATGTTGAAACAACGGTTGAAACCAGTGTCGAAGCACCTGTTGAAGAGACGAGTACTACAATGGAAGTCCCTACCACTACTGAAACAGTAGAGTAATTACCTTCTGGTCCACTCCCAACTGTGTGGAGTGCTCAGAAAAAGCGACAATGATCTATGTTGTTATATTGTGCCTGTTCTTTAATTTACGCCAATAAATTAATACTTTATTTAAAAACGTGCTATTAAACTAATCGGGTTCGATGGTACCAAATAGAAATAAGAAAAAGCGTTGAAGTCCTAGTAAGGAACCTCAACGCTTTTTTAGGATGTAAAATCCTAAGCAAAAGTCGTATAAATACCAAGCAACATCTCGAAAAGTTGAGGGTAGCTTGGTTTTTATGGTTGGACTGTGTGGCGGTCTCTCGAAAAAGAAAAATGAGCTAAAACATCAAGATTTCTTTTCCACAATCTATGTAAAACATTATGTGAAACATTCTTAAAAGACGTTCTATTCGCTAGCCTTTTTTGATGGTGAAGACACCGTGCAAATGGCTAGCCGATAGAAATAATCGAATAGTTTTATTCTTTGACTTGTTAATCAATTAGTCTTTCAATGCTTCGAATTTTGCGCGCATGGTGGGATTATTACGTGTTAATTTTTTCACCGTTAAATCATCCGCTTTATTATTTGCTAGACGCAAGTTATTTTCAGAAGATAATAAAGCAGCTTTAGTTTTTTCTAAATGTGTGATGGTTTTATCAATTTCATCAATGGCTGTTTGGAATTTTCGGCTGGCCAGGTCATAATTACGTGCGAAGGCTGATTTAAATTCTTCTAAATCTTCTTCAAAGTGTGCAATATCAATATTCTGTTCTCGAGTTAAAGCTAACTCTTGTTTATATTGTAGTGAGTTCATTGCGGCATTTCTAAGTAGACTAATAATCGGAATAAAGAACTGCGGGCGAATGACATACATCTTTTCATAAGCATAGGAAACATCAACAATTCCATTATTATATAATTCATTATCCGCTTCTAGTAAGCTGACTAAGATGGCATATTCACATTTCTTTTCAGTACGATCTTTATCTAATTCTTTAAAGAAATGTTCATTTTTCTTTTTAGTGGCGGTTTCGTCATTTTCATTTTTCATTTCAAACATAATTGAAATGATTTCAGTACCGTGTTCATCATATTCTCGATAAATATAATCGCCTTTACTTCCTGAACGAGCATCATTATCTTTCCCGAATTGTGCACGGGGAAAGGCAGTAGCGCGAATCTCATTAAATTGAATTTCGCAATGTTGTTCGAGACTTTCACCTACCATTTTAGTGGATTGTTTAGCTTTAAAGTCTTTATAGAAAGCAATGGTTTCATCTTTTTGCATTAATTGAATTTCATAGCGTTCTTTTAAGTTTTTTTGCTCAATTAAAGTTTCTTTTTCTTGTAATTGCAAACGATTGGTTAATTCATTAATTTCTTTATCTTTGGCTGTTACCAGTTCTATCGATGAAATTTTATGCGTATTCTCGATTTGTTTTAATTGAACTTCCAAGTCGGCAATTTGTTTGTCGCGTTGGGTCAATTGTTCGTTTAAATCCGCTTTAATTTGCGTTTCCTTTTCAACTAATGAAGCGGCATTTTTTTCTTTTTGTAAATCAATTTGTGCCTGTAACTTCGCTAAAGCCTGTTCTTTTTCAGCGATTAATTTGGTTAAAGCTTGCTCTTTGTCGTTCTTTAGTTGGGTAATTTCACGTTCTTTTTCTACTGTTAATTGAGAAATAACCTGATCTTTTTCGACCGCTAGTTGTGCTAATTCTTTTTCTTTATCATTTAGTTGTTCAGTTAATAGTTTACTGAATTTTTCTTCAGCAAGGGCAATATCTTTTTGATGTTCTTCATTAATTTGTACTAAGCGATTATGTAGTTCTTGATCAAATTCTGAAGTTCTAACTTGGCTCGCGATATTCGCATAACTGGTCTTATCAATTTGAAAAGTTTCACCACAATGTGGACATTTAATTTGGTGCATTTACTCAACTCCTTTGTTTGTCAATAGTATTGTATCATAGGGTGAGGTCAAGTTTCATCTTTGTATTAAATACGTAAATTTGCTGACAAATACTTCTTTAAAAGACAAACTGGTTGAATCCAGAACACTTGGGACTGAACTGACCCCCAAAATTAGACAAACAATTTAACTTTTGGTGACACTATAAGTTCTAACAAAAAGGTTGTAGTGGAATTTAAACCCATTTTACGAAAGGTTGCAATTGTTAAAAGATTCTAATCAGCACAAGACAAGTACGCACTAACATATTAAGCCCTAAAATCTGTCGATTAAATGAGTGTTCGATTTAAGACGGATTTTGCTTCTTGATAAATATCTTCAATAATGGTGTGAACCGGCTTAATTTCATTGATTATCCCGGCAATTTGGCCAGCCATTAGTGAACCATTCTCAAGGTCGCCGTCTTTAACTGCTTTGGCCAATGAACCAAGTGTCAAGCTTTCTAATTCATCCCGACTGGCATCATTATTTTCCAGTTCAATAAATTTCTCAGTCATTTGATTACGAAGACAACGGACTGGTGCGCCAGCTCGTGTACCGGTGACGACCGTATCGGTATCGATTGCTTTAAGTATAGCTTCTTTATAGCCTCTGGCAATCGGACATTCTTCACTCGCTAAGAAGACGGTTCCCAATTGAACCCCTTGCGCGCCTAAAGTGTAAGCAGCGGCCATGCCACGACCATCCGCAATTCCACCGGCCGCAATGACGGGAATTTTAACGGCATCAACGATTTGGGGAATCAGTGCCATAGTGGTAGTGCTACCGATATGACCACCTGCCTCGGTTCCTTCTGCAATAATCGCATCTACTCCTAATTCTGCCATCTTAATAGCATGTTTTACGCTCGCAACTACAGGAACGACTTTAATCCCGGCTTCTGTTAGATAGGGCATGACATGCTTGGGTGTGCCAGCACCGGTTGTGACGATTGGCACTTGTTCATCAATAATCACTTGGACTAATTCCAGAATATTTTCCATCATCAACATCAAGTTTACGGCAAAAGGACGATCGGTAATTTTTCTTAACTCGCGAATTTCATGACGTAAGGTTTCAGCGGACATGCCACCTGAAGCAATAATACCAAGTCCACCAGCTTGTGAAACGGCAGCGGCTAGGGGGTAGCGTGCAATTTGCGCCATCGCTCCTTGAAAGATGGGATATTGAATATTAAAAAGTTGTGTAATGGTCATAAGGCATCCTCCTAAAAGTTTGATTTATATTTCACAAGATAATCGTATCATAAAATTTATCACTTTAATAGATTTCGCTGGATAATTTTATGATGGAGTGAGCCTGAAGAAAAATAGATGGTTTTCTTTCTATCTATCGACCGCCGCCACAGTTGAGACTTGGCACGAAGTAGACAGTCGGATGCTTTTTGATGCGTCTGTCTAAAACTGTTGGGAGTGGACCAGAAGTAGGAAATCGAATGATTGAATTTGACCAAGTTGAGGTCTCATCTTTTTAAGACGCAGTTTGATGCTTTTCAACACACAGTTGAACATTAGTGAGTAATTCTTTGACTAGATTAATCAATTTGATACTTAGTCTCTATAAGCATTGTTTTATGTCGCTTAGCCATTGTGCATGTCATTAACCAAATTTTACCATGTTTATACCAGCCAAGAGAAGGAAAGCCATTTATTATATCAGACGGATTAAAATCTAAGAAAACCGCTCAATGGTACTAAGTGGAGAATGGGCATGAAAAAGAGCGAGTATCAATTTAAAAATGGGAAACTATCCCACATCATTGTCTGTTTAATTAAATAAATTATTAAAAGTGGGGCGATGGTCGTTTTAGAAGTGTGATAATAAATTAGTTCGTCCATGCATTATTAGAGAGTGTTCTTTCGATAGCGCTCACTTTACGCAATATGGTATAGTATAAGTATGAGAAAATGAATAAAGTGAGGTTAACTAATGATGAATATTGCCTTAATTGCCCATGATCAAAAGAAACCTATCATGATTGAATTAACAGAAAAATATTTAGATGTTTTGAGTCAACATACGATTTATACTACTGGAACTACCGGTAAAGTAATCAATGAAAAAACAGGGTTAGTCGTCAATCGCTTAAATTCTGGTCCATTAGGTGGCGACCAACAAATTGGTGCGATGATTTCCGAACAAAAAATTGAATTAGTTATCTTTTTACGTGATCCCTTGGCAGCACAACCGCATGAACCGGATGTCAATGCGTTAATTCGTTTGTGTGATGTCTATAATATTCCATTGGCTACAAACATCGGAACGGCCGAAGTATTACTAAATGCGTTACCGTTAGTAGAAGCAGTCGAAGAAGGCGCCATTTAATGATAAAAGGCGACATTGATTATAGAAGGTGACCTTTTAATATAAAAGTCGTCCTTGAATGGTAAAAGGCGGTATCGATTATAGAAGGTTGGCTTTAAATATAAAAAACACCCTTTAAAGTATAGAAGGCGGTATCGGATTATAAAAAAATAACGGCAAATGGGTATTCCAATTAAGGAATGCCATTTCCGTTAAGCCTGTTGTTTTATAGTGTGTATCTATCATAAAGGAAGGACTAATTCATCATCTTCGGGTTCACCTAGGACTTCGATAATTAAGCCATGTGGTAAGCAAATTGCAGTTTGACCGGGGCGTTTTATCCAACCGGTCATAACACCGATTTGGTCAGGAGAATTATCTTCTTTAATGCGAATGTGGTCACCCTCACGTTCGATAATATTGTATTGGTTATCGCCTGGATAATAAGTCTTTTGAACGTTTTCGGCTCCTTCATATAATTCGAAACGATCGACTTCTTTTCCATGTATTTTGACAATGGCATAATTGGTCACTTCTGGTTGCATTGAATATTGAATCGCAGTGACAATGGTTGGTAAAAAGGAGAGAAATAAAGCGAAGGCAATTAAGATATAATCCCATGGTTTTAGAAAAGTAATTATTTTTTTCATTCTATCACTCCTTTCATTGATCTTACTTGTTTATTGTATACAAAAGAAACATTTTTTGCTAGCCTTTTGATGAAAATTTTGGTATCATATTGTGTGTGCAACTATTAGCGCTATTAAATTAGGAATAGTAAGGAGATTATATTTATATGAATTTAAAAGCAGAATTAAGAACAACTACCGGAACTTCAGCTTCTCGCAAAGCACGTCAAGAAGGTAAAATTCCAGTAGCAATGTATTCTAAAGGGGAAGAAACCCAATCTTTATTAATTGACCGTCGTGAATTCGAAAACATCTTGAAAAAAGAAGGTGTTAATGCGGTATTTAATGTTGACATCGATGGTAAAACACAACAAGTTTTAATCAAAGACTTTGTTAAAGCTTCATTAAAAGATGAGTTCTACTCAGTAGACTTACAAGCTGTTTCAGCAGATGATAAATTACAAGTTGAAATTCCAGTGGTATTAGTTAACGAAGAAACTGTTAAAGAAGGTATCGTGGACTTATCATTAACAACTGTTTTAGTTGAAACAACACCAGCAAACATTCCTTCATCATTTGAAATTGATGTTAAAGGTATGGAAATTGGTGACGTTAAATACGCTTCTGATTTAGAAATGCCAGCTAATGTTGAATTAGTTACAGATACAGAAGAATCATTAGTGTCAGTCGTAGCTCCAACTGAAGAGCCAGAAGAAACAACTGACGAAGATGAAGTGGCGGAACCAGAAGTAATCGGTGAAAAAGAAGCAACAGAAGAATAATTTCTAGTAGGAAATGGAGGTTGGGGCGCAAGTCTCAACCTTTTTTATTGAAAGGGGGATGGTGATGGTAACAGCAAGTGCTCAGTTAAAAGAAGAAATAATTGCAGCCGCAAAAGAAATTGGCATCGATAAAATAGGTTTTTCAACAGCTGAACCTTTTGCTCATCTGAAAGCCTCACTTGAGGAGCAAAAAGCTAAAGGTCATACTTCAGGTTTTGAACATCCTAATATCGATGAAAGACTTTACCCAGAATTAATTTTTGACGGACCAAAGTCGATTATATCGATTGCTTTAGCTTATCCGAGTCGGATTAAAAATCCTTACCCTCAAGATCGTGAAAACCGCCGAGGGATGTTTGCCAGAGCATCATGGGGAACGGATTATCACCATATTTTACAAGATCGTTTGGATAAGTTAATTGCCTTCATTAAGACCAAGACCGAAACGGCTAATTTTAAACCAATGGTTGATACCGGCGAATTAATTGATGTGGCAGCTGCTCAAAGAGCGGGTCTAGGATTTATTGGTAAAAATGGTCTGCTGATCACCAAAGAATTTGGTTCTTATGTCTATTTAGGTGAGATTATTACCGACATAGAGTTTGAACCGGATACCCCCGTTGAAAATGGATGTGGGAAATGTACCCGATGTATCGATGCTTGTCCAACCAATGCTCTGCTTGGTGATGGTCGAATGAATGCCCAACTTTGTCTTAGCTATCAAACGCAAACCAAAGGTTATATGCCGAAAGAATTTCGTCGGAAAATCACTCATGTTATTTATGGGTGTGACATTTGTCAAATTGTCTGTCCTTATAATCAAGGCATTGATTCACACATTCATCCAGAAATGGAGCCAAATCCTGACCAAGTTCAACCCTTATTGAAACCGATGTTAACAATGTCGAATAAAGAATTTAATGCTAAATTCGGTGAAATGGCCGGTTCTTGGCGTGGGAAGAAACCATTACAAAGAAATGCGATTATTGCATTAGCCAATTATCGTGACCGTACTGCTTTACCATTATTATTAGAAATAATGGAACAAGATCCAAGACCGATGATAAGAGGTACAGCCGCTTGGGCGATTGCACAAATTCAACGTTATTACAATGTTTCAATGATACAATGCGTGGCGGATCAATTGGAGAAGGAAACCGACCCCGAAACAATACAAGAAATGACTGAGGCTTTAGAAACATTAAAGACTAAACGGATGCCTCGAGATGAGAAGAAAGTAGAGTAATCAATGAAAAATCATATCGCCTTATTTGAACCTTTAATGCCAGCCAATACCGGTAATATTGCCCGTACTTGTGCTGCAACGAACACGGCCTTACATTTAATTGAGCCTTTAGGTTTTAGTACCGATGATAAAATGTTAAAACGTGCTGGGTTAGATTATTGGCACAATGTCGAAATATATTATCATAAAAATTTAGATGCTTTCATGGAATGGTTAGGTGAACGTCGATTATATTTAATCACAAAGTTTACCCCTCATGTCTATAGTGAGATGAATCTAGCCGATGAAAGTATTGAGGAACAAGTGTTTATCTTTGGTAAAGAAACAACGGGTTTACCGATTGAGTTTATGGAAGCACATCAAGATCAATGCTTGCGGATTCCAATGAATGATGAACATGTGCGTTCTTTAAATCTATCTAACACCGCTAATATTATTATTTTTGAGGCTTTACGCCAACAACAATTTAAAGGCTTAGAGAAAGTTCACCATTATCGTGATACTGAAAAAGCACGCCAACTAGAGTGGTAATACAAAGAGTGAGGAATAGAAATTGCAGAACATTTGTTTTTGCATCTTGTCCCCACTCTTTTTTATGATGAGACGAAAGCGGCTATATCATTATGCGACCTGAATTCCCGCACTCCTAACGAGGCGGGATTTTTATACGGAGTGATTCAAATAAAACTTCTTGCTTAT
>NZ_BCQX01000014.1 GCF_001552295.1 Globicatella sanguinis NBRC 15551
AATCAAAAATTAGAAAACTGGGCATGATTCCGATTACTCGACCACCAGTGTTGATAACGCTATTCGCTAGTACTCCCATCAATCCTTTATTGCCTCCACCATAAATTAATAGATGTTGATGCATGGCAATAAAACGCCCCAAGTCACGAGCAAATTCTTCATAAATTGACTGATTACCAAAATTAGAGCCACAGTACACTGTAATATTCATCGCGATTAATTTCCTTCCAAAAATTCAATTTGTTGATCTTCTAAAGAGCCGATACGACAAACTGAAAAGACCTCTAAACCTTTATCCATTAATTTTTGACGTCCATTTTGGAATGATTTTTCGATACAAATACCAACGCCAGCTACTTGGGCCCCCGCTTGCTCTACTAAATCAACTAAACCAAGCGCTGCTTCGCCATTCGCAAGGAAATCATCAATAATCAATACGCGATCATTTTCGTTAATATATTTTTTTGAGATAATGACACGATTGGTCACATTTTTGGTATAGCTATAAACATTGGTCTCATAAAAATCTTTATTTCCTAATGTTGATGGCTGTGTTTTTTTTGCGAATAACATTGGAACTTTAAAGTGTGCAGCCGTAATAATAGCGGGTGCAATACCAGAAGCTTCAATTGTTAGTACTTTGGTGATACCTTCTTGGCGAAAATGATAATAGAAATCAATCGCAATTTCTTGCATGATTTCCGGATCGATTTGATGATTCATAAACGAATCCACTTTAATTACATTATTTGGTAAAATTATGCCATCTTTTAAGATGCGTTCTTTTAAATAACTCATTAATAACCCTCCATTTTTTAACATATCTATTATACCGAACCTTATCAAAGATGCTATCATTTTTCAAAATTTTTAATATAAAAAAAGAGGAACGTTCGTCCTCTTCTAAAATTCAAAGCTCTGATTATCATTGCTTCTTAAATGGATCCTCTTGATACTCTACTCGCATCATATAGAGTCCTTGTGGTGGAGCTGTCGGTCCTGCTTGATTTCGATCTTTAACTGAAAGTAATCTTTGTAATTCGTCTACCGGTTTCAAACCATCACCAATTTGTAATAAGGTGCCCACTAAAATACGAATCATATTATATAAGAAGCCATCTCCGTAAAAGCGAAAAACCAGTTCATTTTGCTTTGTATCTAAATTTACTTCCGCTTCATAAATCGTTCTAACTTTATATTCTTTATCTGTTTTAGTTGAACAAAAACTCGTAAAGTCATGTTTTCCGACAATTGTTCGAATTGCTTCTTGCATCACATCTAAATTAAATCGATAGGGATGGTGAGTGGTGTACAGGCGTTTAAATGGATCGGGGAAACGATTAATATCTACGCGATAACAATATTCTTTCGCCGTTGCCATATAGCGAACATGAAAGTCTTCTGCCACCTGATTGGCATCAATCACACGAATAGAATCGTCTAAAATACTATTCAACGCTCGGATGAGCGCATCGGGTGCGATATTAGCTGGATAATCGAAAGAAACGACTTGTCCAAGTGCATGTACCCCAGCATCTGTTCGGCCAGCGCTAGATGTAGGAATATGCTCTCCCTTCGGCAATTTCGCCATCAATCTCAACGCTTTTTCTAATTCCTCTTGAATCGTATTGCCATTCGGCTGAATTTGATAACCAGCATAACCGGTCCCATCATATTGAATTTTAATGATATATTTCGGCATGCTAGTCCCCTTAAAGATAAATTCTAATCAAGAATAATAGCGCAGTAACCACGATAAATGCCAATACTGCAATCAGATCATTACGCGTATACTCTAAGTGACGGAATTTCGTTCGACCTTCACCACCACGATATCCTCTCGCTTCCATCGCAATCGCCATTTCCTCTGCACGATTGAATGCAGAAACAAATAGTGGAACCAAAATAGGTATAATCGCCTTCATGCGATCGACAAATCCACCTTGATCAAATTCTACCCCTCTTGATCGTTGAGCATTCATAATTTTTTGAGCTTCATCAATTAAAGTAGGCACATATCTTAAAGCAATCGATAACATAAGCGCAATCTCATGTGATGGAAAACCAAAGCGGGATAAAGGTCTTAACAAATGCTCAATACCGTCGGTCAATTCAAGCGGTGCCGTCGTTAAAGTCAAAATCGTCGACATCATAATAATGAGCACTAGACGCATAAAGATATAAAACGAATTTAATAAGCCCAAAGAGGTGACCGTGAAAGGTCCCCATTTGAAATAAACTTCTCCACCAGTTGTAAAAATCATTTGAAATATTACTGTAAATACAATAATCCACAACATTGGTTTTACCCCATTAATAAAAACGGATAATTTAATCCCAGTTAACGATATGGTTAATAATGTAAACAATAATAACAATAAGTAGCCCCAAATATTGTTGGCCAGGAAAATAATGGCAATAAAATAAAAACTTCCTAAAAGTTTCGTTCTAGGATCTAAACGATGAATCCAGGAATCGGATTGAATATATCTCCCTAATAATAATTTATCAAGCATCTTTATTCTCCGCCTCCTTCATCTTAATTAAAACATCCACTAATTCCTCCACACTTAAAGGATGAACCTCATAATCAACCCCTAAATGTTCCTCAATTTTTTTAATAAGCGACAAAGTTTGAGGTAACCCCAATTGAAATTCATCTAACCAAGCTTCATCTTCAAATATTTCTCTTGGCGTTCCTTGACGAATGACATGCCCCTTATTTAAAACAATCACATGCTCAGCATATTTTACAACATCTTCCATATGATGCGTGACCATCACCATGGTTAAAGACTGTTCTTTTTGCAAACTAACAAACATCTCGAGCATATCGAAATGCCCTTGTGGATCTAGTCCTGCGGTCGGTTCATCTAGCACCAGAATTTCCGGCTCTAATGCTAGCACACCCGCAATGGCAACACGACGCATTTGTCCTCCAGACAAATCGAATGGCGAGCGTTCAAATAAATTTTCATTTAAACCGACTAATGCCAATTTTTCACGAGCAATCGACTCAGCTTCTGCCTCTGTAGCACCAAAATTTAAGGGACCGAACATCACGTCCTTTAAGACGGTCTCCTCAAAAAGTTGCGCTTCCGGAAATTGAAAAACAACACCCACTTTTTTACGTAAGGCTTTTAATGATTGATGTTTCGAATCAGCTGTTACTCGTTCACCTGCAATTGTCACTGCCCCTTCGGTTGGTCTAACTAGAACATTCAAATGTTGCAATAAGGTAGACTTACCAGAACCTGTATGTCCAACAATAGCCGTAATTTTATTGGCTGGAATTTCTAAACTAATATTGTGTAATACCTTGTATTCAAATGGCGTATTAGCATTATAGGTATAACTTACTTGGTCAAATACGATGTTGTTAGCCATTCAAATAACTCCTCTTCTGATAAATACTCTTTTGGCACTTCAATTCCTCTTCGTTCTAACTCCATATGAATTTTTTGAGCAAAAGGAATATCTAAGCCCATTTTGATAAGCTCATCACCTAAAATAAAAATATTATATGGATCATCTTGACGAACTAGTTTTCCTTGGTTCATAACAATAATACGATCGGCATTACTTGCTTCATCGATATCATGCGTTATCGAAATTACCGTTAAATTATATTTCTCTTTAATAGCTTTCACTGCTTCAATGACTTCTTTGCGACCTACAGGATCTAACATTGCTGTCGCTTCATCTAATATAATAACCTCTGGTCTTAAAGCTAATACTCCTGCAATGGCGACTCTTTGTTTTTGTCCACCAGAAAGACGAGCAGGTTCGCTTTTTTTATACTCTGTCATTCGAACTTGTTCTAAAGCCTCTTCGATACGTGCAATCATATCATCCCGTTCTACTCCATGATTTTCTAGCCCGAATGCAACATCATCTTCAACAGTTGCCCCAACAAATTGATTATCTGGATTTTGAAATACCATTCCTACTAATCTTCTAATATCCCAAACTGAATCTTCGTTTAATAAAAGCGAATTGATATAAACTTCCCCAGCTTCAGGAACTAACAATCCATTAATTACTTTAGCAAGTGTAGATTTCCCTGAACCATTTGGTCCAATGATAGCTACCCATTCATTTTTATTGATAGATAAAGAAACATTGTTTAGAGCGAGTTGTTCACTTTCAAAATATCGAAAAGTTAAATCTTTTACTTCGATAACCTTTTCTGTCATATTTGTTGCTCCTTTACTTTGTCATTTTCATAATGCTTATTATATCATAGAATGATTATCCTTAGGGAATTTTGTACTTTTTTATCAGAAAAAGATAATAAAAAATGCGGAAAAATCCGCAAAAAAAAAGCTTTTACGATGAATAGCACTCGGCTAGGAAATTTATCCTAGCCATAAATAATACATTTGTATTATGTGCTATAGAGCTAGACCAATGAATGATTCATCAATCATAACGCTCCCCATCATAAAAGTTATCTACATAAAGCTTGTTATTAAACTAATTCTAAAATAACAACTGGTGCGCCATCTCCACGACGAGGTCCTTTTTTAAGGATGCGTGTGTAACCACCATTACGATCTTCATAGCGAGTAGCATATGTGTCGAATAAACGTTGTAATACGCGTTCAACCACTACTTCTTCATCTTCAATACGTGCGTCTGCAATTTCATTACGTAAGAAAGCAGCTGCTTGACGACGAGATGCTAAATCACCACGTTTAGCTAAAGTAATCATTTTATCAACAAATTTACGAACTTCTTTAGCACGTGCTTCAGTTGTTTCGATACGTTCGTTAATTAAAACATCTGTAGTTAAATCACGTAATAAAGCTTTACGTTGAGCACTTTTACGTCCTAATTTACGGTATGCCATACTTGGTTTCCTCCTTTACATTATCAAAATTCTAGTCATCTTGACGTAGACTTAAATCTAAATTCTCAAGTTTTTGTTTTACTTCTTCTAATGATTTACGTCCTAAATTACGAACTTTAATCATTTCAGCTTCTGTCTTGTTAGTTAACTCTTGAATTGTATTAATTCCTGCACGTTTTAAACAATTATATGAACGAACAGATAAATCTAATTCTTCAATCGTCATGACTAACATTTTTTCTTTCTCAGCTTCTTCTTTTTCAACCATGATTTCAGTTTGGCGTGCTTCATCATTTAAGTTAACAAAGATATTTAAATGCTCAGTTAAAATTTTCGCAGCAAGACTTAATGATTTTTCAGGACTAATTGAACCATCGGTCCAAATATCCATCGTTAATTTATCATAGATATTTTTTTGTCCAATACGAGTATTTTCAACTTGATAATTCACTTTTTGAATTGGTGTGTAAATTGAATCAATTGGCAATACTCCAATTGGCATATCTTCACGTTTATTATGTTCTCCACGAACATATCCACGTCCAGTCGATACATTGATTTGCATGTTTAATTCGGCACCTTCAGCTAAAGTACAAATATATAAATCTGGGTTTAAAATTTGCACTTCATTATCATGGATAATATCAGCAGCTGTAACAGTTTTAGGGCCCACAACATTCAATTCAACAATTTTTGGTTCGTCTGAATGTAGTTTTAATGCTAACTGTTTTAAGTGAAGAATCATCGTTGGGACGTCTTCTACAACGCCATTAACGGTAGCAAACTCATGTAATACTCCATCAATTTGGATGCTTGTAACAGCAGCTCCTGGTAACGAAGATAACAAAATACGACGTAATGAGTTCCCAAGGGTAGTTCCATATCCACGTTCTAGTGGCTCAATCACGATCTTACCAAATTTGGAATCGTCACTGACTTCAATCGTTCTAATTTCTGGCTTTTCAATCTCGATCATTGGTTAATATATCCCCTTTCAAAACGTTCAAATTGTAATGATAAATCGTAGCATTACATGTAGCTTAATGAGCTAACTCATTATACACGGCGGCGTTTTGGAGGACGGCAACCGTTATGAGGAATTGGTGTTACATCACGAATAGCAGTAACATCTAATCCAGTAGCTTGTAATGAACGAATCGCTGATTCACGACCAGCACCTGGGCCTTTAACAGTTACTTCAACTGTCTTCATACCATGTTCCATAGCTCCTTTAGCTGCTACTTCTGATGCCATTTGAGCTGCGAATGGAGTAGATTTTCTTGAACCACGGAATCCTAATGACCCAGCTGAAGACCAAGAAATTGCATTACCATTAACGTCAGTAATCATTACAATAGTGTTGTTAAATGTTGAACGGATGTGTGCTACACCTTTTTCAATATTTTTTCTCACACGACGACGGCGACGAACTTGTTGTTTCTTTGCCATGAACTATTTACCTCCTTCTTACTAAATTTTATTAGTTACTTTTTCCTGTGACCATTTTCTTAGGTCCTTTACGAGTACGTGCATTATTTTTGGTGTTTTGTCCACGAACTGGTAAATTACGACGATGACGGAAACCACGGTATGAACCAATCTCTTGTAAACGTTTGATGTTTAAAGAAACTTCACGACGTAAATCTCCTTCGACTTTAATTCCGTCAACTATAGCACGGATACGATCTAATTCATCGTTTGTTAAATCTTTAACACGAGTATCAACTGAAACATTCGCTTCAGCTAAAATTTTCTCTGCAGTATTTTTTCCAATACCATAAATATAAGTTAAAGAAATAACTACACGTTTTTCACGCGGAATATCTACTCCTGCAATACGAGCCATATTTAAGTATACCTCCTTTTCTTAACCTTGACGTTGTTTGTGTTTTGGATTTTCGCAAATTACCATAACTTTTCCATTACGTTTGATAACTTTACATTTTTCACAAATTGGTTTTACTGATGCTCTTACTTTCATATTAATTTCCCTCCTTAAATTTTAACCTAATGGTTATTTAAAGCGGTATGTAATTCGACCACGTGTCAAATCATATGGAGAAAGTTCAATCGTAACTTTATCCCCCGGTAAGATTCGGATGTAGTTCATACGAATTTTACCTGAAACGTGGGCTAGAATTTCATGCCCATTCTCTAATTCAACCTTAAACATTGCATTCGGTAAAGTTTCAATGACTGTACCTTCAACTTCAATTACATCATCTTTAGCCATTCATACTTCCTCCTCTTACCTTTAATTGATACTGATAATCATTATAACAAACTCTCTATTTTTCTAAAATAGTACGAACTTCACGATAAACATCTTCAATAGCTTGAGCACCGTTAATGGTATATAAAATTCCACGTTGGTTATAATAATCAAGTATTGGTCGAATTGATTCCATTTGGAGATTTATACGATGAGCAACCTTTTCAGGTTTATCATCTTCTCTTTGATAGAAATCTGTTGAACCACATTGATCACAGATACCTGCTTCTTTAGGCGGATTATATAGCTTATGATATGTAGCACCGCATTTACGGCAAATGATTCTACCACTCAAACGATCTTTTAATACTTCTTGATCTACATCGATATAGATGACTGCATCGATTTGGGTATTTAATTCTTCTAAGTTAGTATCTAAAGCTTCTGCTTGAGCACTTGTTCTTGGATAACCATCTAACATGAATCCATTTTCGGTTACATCAGATTGAGCTAATCTTTCGCGAACAATAGCATTTGTAATATCATCTGGAACTAAATTTCCATGATCTGTATATGATTTTGCTTTTAAACCCAATGGGGTTTCATTTTTAATTGCTTCACGGAATATATCTCCTGTTGCGATATGAATCATATCATAATCACGAGAAATATATTCACTTTGAGTTCCTTTACCAGCACCTGGTAAGCCCATTAATAAAATATTCATTGATTTTATGCACCCTTTTTTATAATTGTAAAAATCCAGTGTAACGACGTTTAGCCATTCGACCTTCAATTTGTTTTGCTGTTTCGATTGCAACACCCACTACGATAAGTAAACTTGTTCCACTTAAGGCAATATTACTTGGAATGTTCCATAAAAACCCACCAACAATTGGTAAGACAGCAATTAATGTTAAGTATAATGATCCTAAACCACTCAATCTATTGATTGTTCTTGTAAGGTAATTTTCAGTATCATGTCCTGGACGAATACTTGGAATATACCCACCTGATTTTTGTAAGTTTTCTGCTACTTTTTCAGGATTAACTTGAACTAATGAATAGAAATACGAAAATACAATTAATAAGAACGTATAAAAGATTGCTCCATATACATGTTGTAAGTTAAATAAATTATAGACAACTTCTTTCCATCCACCATCGTTGGCAAAATTTAGGTAATTCATAATTGTTGCCGGAGTGGTCAGAACAGATGATGCAAAGATTACTGGAATTACTCCAGCAGAATTAATTTTTAATGGTAAATGTGCTGTTTGTTTAGCTCCTGAAGCTTTCTTTGAGTAGTGAATTGGAATACGTAATTGAGCACGTTCCATTATAACTACAATAACAATTAAAATGATAAAGACTAAAATTAACAATCCTAATAACATTAAGTTACGGTTTAATTCTTTTCCTGCCCCTTTTAAATAAGTTTGGAAATAAGTGATAAACTGTTGTGGAACCTCTGCTACGATACCGGCAAAAATAATCATTGAGACCCCATTACCAATACCATTGCGAGTTATTTGTTCTCCTAACCACACTAGAAACATGGTTCCAGCTGTTAAAACTAAAGCGATTGTCAAATATGTAGTCATTGTAGCATTTTTTACTAGGCCCAAGCCAGATAATTGGTTAAATCCAGCGGATAAACCAAAGGCTTGAATAAAGCCAAGAACAATTCCTGTGTAGGTTGTTGCTTGATTCAATTTACGACGACCGACTTCACCTTGTTTTGCCCATTCAGTAAATTTCGGGACAATATCCATTTGCAATAATTGAATAATAATTGACGCAGTGATATAAGGAGAGACACCTAAAGCGAAAATTGAATAACGTTTAAGCGCTCCTCCACCAAAAGTATTAAGTAAACCTAATACTCCGGTTGACGCTATTTGTTGAATGGCCGAAGCATCCACACCAGGAACTGGAATATGAGAACCTAATCTGAATACTGCAAAAATGAAAAGCGTGAAAAGAATTCTACTACGAATTTCTTTGCTCGCAAATGCATTTTTTAAGTTTGTAAACATATTAGATCACCTCGATAAATCCACCAGCTGCAGTGATTGCTTGTTCTGCACTTTTGGAGAATTTAGCTGCATGTACAGTTAATTTTCTTTCCAGTTGTCCTTCACCTAAAATTTTAACACCTGATAATTCATTCTTAATGATTCCTGATTCAATTAATAATGCTGGTGTTACTGTTGTGCCATCTTCAAAGCGGTTTAATGTTTCAACGTTAACAATCGCATATTCTTTACGATTAATGTTTGTGAATCCACGTTTTGGTAAACGACGGAATAATGGTTGTTGTCCACCTTCGAATCCTAAACGTACCCCACCACCTGAACGTTGTTTTTGTCCTTTTTGACCACGTCCAGCTGTTTTACCGTTACCAGAACCTTGTCCACGACCAACACGATTACGTTCTTTACGTGATCCAGCTACAGGTTGTAATGTATGTAGTTGCATTCTTGGGCACCTCCTTATTTTAAATTATATAATTAAGCTTCTTTAACTTCTACTAAATGACTAATTGTACTAATCATTCCACGAACTGCCTCATTGTCAGGTTTAACAACTGTTTTATAAGTTTTAGTTAATCCTAATGCTTTTGCAGTAGCGATATGATTTTTAGGACGTCCAATTAGGCTACGTTTTAATGTAATTTCAATATTCGCCATTAAATTGTCCTCCTAACCTAATATTTCTTCAACAGATTTCCCACGTAATGCGGCAACTTCTTCTGCAACTTTTAATTGTTTTAATCCTTCAATAGTTGCAGAGATCATGTTAATAGGTGTATTAGAACCCAATGATTTAGATGTTACATCGGCAACCCCTGCTAATTCAATTACGGCACGTACTGGACCACCAGCAGCAACCCCAGAACCCGCAGTAGCAGGTTTTAATAACACTTTACCACCACAGAATTCACCAATAACTTCGTGAGGAATTGTAGTTCCAACAGTCGGAACTTCGATTAAATTCTTTTTAGCATCTTCGACAGCTTTACGGATAGCTTCTGGAACTTCTTGAGCTTTACCAGTACCGAATCCTACATGTCCGTTACGGTCACCAACAACTACTAATGCAGAGAATCGTAAACGACGTCCACCTTTTACTACTTTAGTAACACGGTTAATCGTAACTAAACGTTCTTCTAAATTTTCTAAGTTAGCTGGATTAATAAATACCATGAATCGATATCCTCCTTCTTTTAAAATTCTAAGCCGTTTTCACGTGCAGCTTCAGCTAAAGCTTTAACACGACCATGGTAAATATATCCTCCACGATCAAATACGACAGCTTTAAGTCCTTTTTCTGCTCCGCGTTCAGCAATTAATTTTCCAACTGCAGTAGCTTGTTCTACTTTAGTTCCTGAAATTGATTCTTCATTACTAGAGGCACTTGCTAGCGTCACACCCGCTACGTCATCAATTAATTGAGCGTAGATGTGTGTATTCGAACGGAATACATTCAAGCGTGGGCACTCAGCAGTACCAGAGATACGGTTTCTTACACGAGCGTGGCGTTTTTTACGCAACTTATTTTTATCTGGTTTAGTAATCACAATTTTCACCTCTTATTAAAATATATGTATAAATGATATGTAAGACAGGCTTATTATTTACCTGTTTTACCTTCTTTACGACGTACAAACTCGTCAACATAACGGATACCTTTACCTTTATATGGTTCAGGTGGACGTACGCCACGAATGTTGGCTGCTAATTCGCCAACTTTTTCTTTATTGAATCCTTGTACAATAATCGTTGTATTGTTTGGCACTTCGAATCCAACACCTTCAGATTCTTCGAACTCAACTGGATGTGATAAACCTACGTTTAAAGATAATTTCTTACCAGATTTTTGAGCACGGTACCCAACACCGATTAATTGTAATTCTTTTTTGAAGCCTTCAGAAACACCAACGATCATATTGTTTACGATAGAACGTGTTGTTCCGTGTAATGAACGATTAGTTTTTGAATCATTTGGACGAGTGAAAACTACTTCATTTTCTTTAACTTCTACTTGGATATTTGGTACTAAATCGCGAGTTAATTCGCCTTTAGGACCTTTTACAGTCACTGTATGACCTTTTACTTCAACGGTTACGCCTGCTGGAATTGCTACTGGTTTATTACCGATACGACTCACAGGGCTGCACCTCCTTTTATTTTATAATTAATTTTTTAAAATTACCAAACATACGCTAATACTTCGCCACCGATACCTTCTTTACGAGCTTGTTTATCTGTTACAAGTCCGTTTGAAGTCGATACGATAGCAATACCTAAACCATTTAATACTTTAGGTAAATCTTCATTTTTAGCATATACACGTAAACCTGGTTTAGAAATACGTTTAATACCTGTAATAACTTTTTCATTATTACGACCGTATTTTAATTGGATTTTTAATTCGTTTTGTTTGCCATCTTCGATTACTTCGTATCCTTTGATAAAACCTTCATTTTTTAAGATTTCAGCAATGGCAACTTTCATGTTTGAAGATGGAGCAGAAACAGTTTTATGACCCACACGATTCGCATTACGAATACGGGTTAAAAAATCTGCAATTGGATCTGTCATAACCATAATTTGTTTACCTCCTATATTAACTTTTAAAAATTACCAGCTAGCTTTTTTAACGCCAGGAATTTGACCTTTATAAGCAAGTTCACGGAAGCAAATACGGCAAAGTTTGAATTTACGGTAAACTGAGTGTGGACGTCCACAACGTTCGCAACGTGTATACTCTTGCACTTTAAACTTAGGTGTACGTTTGTTCTTTTGAACCATTGATGTTTTAGCCAATTAAATTCGCCTCCTTAATTATTTTTTAAATGGCATGCCTAATTCTTTTAATAAAGCATGACTTTCTTCATCTGTTTGAGCGGTAGTTACAATAACAATATCCATACCACGCACTTTATCTACATTATCATAATTAACTTCTGGGAAAATTAATTGTTCTTTAACACCTAAAGTATAGTTTCCACGACCATCAAAGGCTTTATTTGAGATACCTTGGAAGTCACGTACTCGAGGTAAAGAAACAGTGATTAATTTATCTAAGAAGTCATACATTCTTTCGCCACGTAAAGTAACTTTTGCACCAATCGGCATACCTTCACGTAAACGGAAACCAGCGATAGATTTTTTCGCTTTTGTAACAATTGGTTTTTGACCTGTTAATAAGGTTAATTCGTCAACAGCTTTTTCTAAGTTTTTAGCATTAGAAACAGCGTCACCAACACCCATGTTAACAACGATTTTTTCAACTTTTGGAACTTGCATTACTGATGTATAACCAAATTGTTCAACTAATTTTGGTGTTACTTCTTCAGTAAATTTAGTTTTTAAACGATTTACCATAAATTATTTTTCCTCCCTTCTTAGATTAGTTAATTGTTTCGTTTGATTTTTTAGAATAACGAACTTTTTTACCATCTTCGAAGCGGTATCCAACACGAGTAGCCTCTCCTTTAGAGTCTACTAATTTAACATTAGATACGTGAATTGGTGCTGGGAATTCTTCGATTCCGCCTGTACCAGTCTGTGATGGTTTAACATGTTTTTTAGCAAGATTTAAGCCTTCAACTACAACTTGATCTTTCTTTGGTAAAGTTTTTAATACTGTACCTTGTTTACCTTTATCTTTACCAGTTATAATTTGAACTTTATCGCCTGTTTTGATACGCATAATTTGGTTTCCTCCTTCGTTTAGTATTACAGAACTTCTGGAGCTAGTGAAACAATCTTCATGTAGTTGTTATCACGTAATTCACGTGCAACTGGACCAAAGATACGAGTACCACGAGGGCTCTTATCATCACGAATAATTACACAAGCATTTTCGTCAAACTTGATATAAGAACCATCTTTACGACGTGCTCCTGATTTAGAACGAACGATTACAGCTTTAACAATGTCACCTTTCTTAACAACTCCACCGGGTGTTGCATGTTTTACCGACGCAACAATTACGTCACCGATATTAGCTGTTTTACGACCAGATCCACCTAAAACTTTTATTGTTAAAACTTCACGTGCACCTGAGTTGTCGGCAACTTTTAATCGACTTTCTGTTTGAATCATTTTCGATTTCCTCCTTCCAGATTAACTGTATATTAGATGATTACTGCTTCTTCAACAATCTCTAATAAACGGAAGCGTTTCGTAGCAGATAATGGACGAGTTTCCATGATACGTACGATGTCGCCTTCTTTTGCACTGTTTAATTCATCATGTGCTTTATATTTTTTAGAGTATTTTACACGTTTACCATATTTAGGGTGTGTTTTACGAGTATCTACTTGAACTGTGATGGTTTTATCCATTTTGTCAGATACGACACGACCTTGGTATACTTTACGTTGATTGCGTGTTTCAGTCATTGTTTATGTGCCTCCTTTTGCCTGTGGTTACTTAGACAACTCTTGCTCACGCAAGACTGTTTTGATACGAGCAATAGATTTACGTACTTGACGTAAACGGGCAGTGTTTTCTAATTGTCCTGTAGCTAATTGGAATCGAAGGTTGAATAATTCTTTTTTGAATTCTTGTTCTTTCGCTACCATTTCAGCAGTGGATAATTCTCTAATTTCTTTAATTTGCATTCGATTCACCACCATATTCTTCACGTTTTACGAATTTTGTTTTGACAGGTAATTTGTGAGACGCTAAACGGAATGCTTCACGTGCAACTTCTTCACTTACCCCAGCAATTTCAAATAAGATTTTGCCACGTTTAACTGGTGCAACCCATCCTTCGGGTGCCCCTTTACCAGAACCCATACGAACTCCGATAGGTTTAGATGTATAAGATTTGTGAGGGAAGATTTTGATCCATACTTTCCCACCACGTTTCATAAATCTTGTCATCGCGATACGTGCTGCTTCAATTTGACGGTTGGTAATCCATGAAGATTCTGTTGCACGTAATCCATATTGACCAAAGTCTACATTTTTTCCACCTTTTGCTTCTCCGCGCATTTTCCCACGGAACTCACGACGGTGTTTTACACGTTTTGGTACTAACATTGATTAGTTCCCTCCTTTCTCAGAATTGCGTTGTGGTAAGATTTCACCACGGCAAATCCATACTTTAACTCCTAATTTTCCATATGTTGTATCTGCTTCTTCCCAAGCATAGTCGATATCTGAACGTAATGTATGTAAAGGAACAGTTCCTTCAGAATACATTTCTGTACGGGCCATATCTGCTCCGTTTAAACGTCCTGAAACCATTGTTTTAACTCCTTGTGCTCCAGCTTTCATAACACGTTGGATTGCTTGTTTTTGTGCACGACGGAATGCAACACGGTTTTCTAATTGTTTTGCGATATCTTCTGCAACTAATTTTGCATCTAACTCAGGTTTTTTAATTTCAACAATGTTAATGTGAACTTTTTTGCCTGTTAATTTATTTAATTCAGCACGAATTGCATCGACTTCTGAACCACCTTTACCGATAACCATACCTGGTTTAGCAGTATGAATTGAAACAACTACACGATTAGATGCGCGTTCAATTTGGATAGTTGATACAGAGGCCTCTGATAATTTGCTTAATAAGAATTCGCGGATGCGTAAATCTTCGTGTAAGAAGTCTGCATATTGCTTATCTGCATACCATTTAGCATCCCAATCACGGATTACGCCTACACGCATACCAATTGGATGTACTTTTTGACCCATTAATTAAGCCTCCTCTTTTTCTGATACCACGATTGTAATGTGGCTTGTACGTTTGTTAATTGGTGAAGCTGATCCTTTTGCACGAGGACGGAAACGTTTCATAGTTGGTCCTTCGTTTACATAAGCTTCACTTACATATAAGTTTTCTAAATCTAAATCATAATTATGTTCAGCGTTCGCGATTGCAGATTTTAAAACTTTTTCAACTACAGGAGATGCTGATTTTGGCGTATATTTTAAAATAGCCATTGCTTCTCCAATTTTTTTACCTCTGATAAGATCGACTACTAAACGAACTTTACGAGGCGCAATACGAACTGTTTTTGCGATTGCTTTTGCAGATGTAATTTGTTCTGACATCTTAGTTCCTCCTTAATTAGCGTTTCTTAGTCTTTTTGTCATCGGCAGCATGACCTCTATATGTACGTGTTGGTACGAATTCGCCTAATTTATGACCAACCATATCTTCTTGTACATACACTGGTACATGTTTGCGTCCATCGTATACTGCAATAGTTAACCCAATAAAATTAGGGAAGATTGTAGAACGACGAGACCATGTCTTGATTACTTGTTTTTTACTGCTTTCGTTTTGCTCTTCAACTTTTTTCATTAAATGGGCATCAACGAAAGGTCCTTTTTTCAAACTACGACTCACAGTGTGTAGCCTCCCTTCGATTTTTTCGAAACTGTCTATTTATTATTTTTTACGACCACGAATGATTAACTTGCTAGATTTTTTCTTAGCATCACGAGTTTTCATACCAAGAGCTTTTTTACCCCAAGGAGTTAATGGTGCTGGACGACCGATTGGCGCACGACCTTCACCACCACCGTGTGGGTGATCATTAGGGTTCATTACAGATCCACGTACTTCTGGACGTTTAGATAACCAACGAGAACGACCTGCTTTACCAATGTTAATTAATTCGTGTTGTTCATTTCCTACTGTACCTACTGTTGCACGACAAGTAGATAAAATCATACGTACTTCACCTGAATTTAAACGAACTAAAGTATATTTTCCTTCATGTCCTAATACTTGTGCGCTTGTACCAGCTGAACGAATTAATTGTCCACCTTTACCAGGTTTTAATTCGATGTTATGAACAACTGTACCTACTGGAATGTTTGCTAATGTTAAAGCGTTACCGATTACGATATCCGCATCGTCTCCAGATTGGATTTTTTGTCCTACTTTAAGACCTTTTGGAGCAAGAATATAAGTCTTCACTCCATCTTCATAATGGATTAAAGCGATGTTTGCTGAACGGTTTGGATCGTATTCGATTGTTGCAACTGTACCAACAACACCGTCTTTATTACGCTTGAAGTCAATAACACGGTATGCACGTTTGTTACCGCCACCGTGGTGACGAACAGTGATTTTACCTTGACTGTTACGACCAGCTTTTTGTTTTTGACTAGTTAATAAAGATTTCTCTGGTTTTGAAGTTGTGATTTCTGAGAAATCGTAGCCTGTCATATTACGACGACCATTAGAGGTTGGTTTGTAATGTTTAATAGCCACTTAAATGCCCTCCTATTTTACTATATTTACTAATTATTATTCAGCTTCTGAGCCAAATAATTCGATTGTTTTTGAATCAGGTGTTAATGTTACGATAGCTTTTTTATACTTACGAGTGAAGCCTTGGTAGCGGCCCATACGTTTTAATTTACCATCAACATTAACAGTGTTTACTTTAGCAACTTTAACTCCTTCGAACATTGCTTCAACCGCTTGTTTAATATAAGTTTTGTCTGCACGGCGATCAACTTCGAAAGTATATTTATTTTCATCCATTAAGCGCATTGATTGCTCAGTAATAACTGGACGTAAAATCACTTCTGATAATTGCATTATGCTAAAGCCTCCTCTACTGTAGAAAGTGCAGCTTGTGTAAGAATTACTGTATCGTAATTCATGACATCTAATACGTTAACGTTATTGTCGTCAATGACTTTAACAGTATTGATGTTACGAGCTGAATAAAACGCATTAGTGTTTTCTCCTTCTAAAACTAATAAAGTTTTAGAATCAACATTAATGTTATTTAAGAATTGTTTGAACTCTTTTGTTTTTGGTGCGTCAAATTGTAATGAATCAACTACAATTAATTTGCCGTCTAATACTTTTTGTGATAACACAGATTGTAAAGCTAAACGACGAACTTTTCTTGGTAATTTATAACTATATGAACGAGGTGTTGGACCAAATACAGTTCCTCCACCAACCCATTGTGGTGAGCGAATAGAACCTTGGCGCGCACGACCAGTCCCTTTTTGTCTCCATGGTTTACGTCCTCCACCACGCACTGCACTTCTATTTTTCACAGCGTGTGTTCCTTGACGTAATGATGCACGTTGCATGATAACCGCATCGAACATAACTCCTTCGTTTGGTTCGATACCGAAGACAGCTTCGTTTAATTCGATTTCTCCCGCTGTAGAACCATCTTGTTTAAATAATGTAACTTTTGGCATTTTATCTCGTTCCTCCTTCCTCGATATTATTTAACTGATTTAATAGCTTGTTTAACTTCTACTAAAGATTTTTTAGCTCCTGGAACATTACCTTTAATTAAGATAACATTGTTTTCAACGTCAACTGAAACAATTTCTAAGTTTTGAATTGTTACACGATCGCCACCAGTTTGTCCAGGTAATTTTTTACCTTTAAATACTTTAGAAGCATCTGACGCCATACCCATTGATCCAGGACGACGGTGGAAACGAGAACCATGTGCCATTGGTCCACGACTTTGGCCGTGACGTTTAATTACACCTTGGAAACCTTTCCCTTTAGATGTTCCTGTTACATCGACGATGTCACCCACCGCGAATGTTTCTACTGTGATTTCTTGCCCTACTTCATATTCTCCAAGCTCAACATCACGAAATTCGCGAATGAAGCGCTTAGGAGTAGCATTTGCTTTTGCTACATGACCTTTAGCAGGTTTGTTTGTTAATACTTCACGTAAATCGCCATATCCTAATTGGACAGCTTCGTATCCGTCAGTTTCTACTGTTTTTACTTGTAAAACTACGTTTGGAGCAGCTTCAACAACAGTTACTGGAATTAATTCACCATTTTCAGTGAAGAATTGAGTCATTCCTACTTTTGTTCCTAAGATTCCTTTGGTCATGAGTACACCTCCGTTTTATTTTATTTTTATAATTTAATTTCTACATCCACACCACTTGGTAAGTCTAATTTCATTAAAGCATCTACTGTTTTAGCAGTTGGCTCAATAATGTCGATTAAACGTTTGTGTGTACGCATTTCAAATTGCTCACGAGAATCTTTGTATTTATGTGTCGCACGAATAACAGTATATAAAGAACGTTCAGTTGGTAATGGAATTGGTCCAGCTGTTTTCGCTCCTGTTCTTTGTGCTGATTCTACGATTTTGTTCGCTGATACGTCTAAAGCTCTATGTTCATAAGCTTTTAAACGAATACGGATTTTTTGTTTTGCCATTTTGTTTCCTCCTTCGTCAAATTTAATTAATATGACTTGCTCCACAAGAATTTCTGACTAACTAAGCCGTGGCAACTCACCCTAGTGTGTCACAACCTCTCGCTTCATTGCCGTCTCCCCTCTTAAATAGGGGGCCTGTTTTAGAGCATAATAATCCCTATAAATAGGCACAGCTATTATTATACGGAAAACAATGTATAATAGCAAGGCCTTTTTTAAACTTTTTTTGTGATTTCGTTTTCAATTTTAATCAAATAAAATAAGCCTTTTACATGGCTTATTTTATTTGATTTATTCACTTTTTTCATTTAGATCCGTTTCATTATTTAAAGCCCGATCTGCTTTTTCAAGTTGTTTGGCAGCAAAGTCTCTTCCACCCAATCCAAAGGCTAAAGCAAATGCAACTGCAAATGCACCAAGCAACATAGTAAAACTAGTATTGACAATCGTTTGTGCAAATTTTAATTGATCCAAGGTCATGAAAACAGCAAAAATAATAACCCCGTATCGAATGAATTCTCCAAACAGTTTACTGCCCGATACTTTCGCTAAAAATGTAGCCAATACATTTCCTCCAATAATCCCTACTGCTAAGATAATAACTGAGCTCACAACAGCCGGCAAGTAGGCAATAATCGAATTACCAATTGAGTTTAATACATCTAATTGTAGAACCGAAATGGCTTCAACTAGGAAAAATATCATCAATACCGCTTGAATAATTTGAGCCGATACATTTGAAATCAAAATACTCGTTTCGCCTTTAAAGTTTAAATATTGAGAATATTTATCAATACCTGAAGTTTTCAACATACTCTCAATTAAGTCAGCGACCAATTTAGCAATAAAATTACCAATGATTACAAGAACTACCGCAGCCAATACATTCGGTATGACACTCACAATTTGATTCAGAACAGATACAATGGGATCTGAGATTGTTGATACTCCTAATATTTGTAAAGCTACCGTAATGATAGGGATGTAAATTAAAACATATATAATAGAAGATAAAACATCAGCTAACCGAGTTTCTGTTACAAATTCTGCTGTTTCCTGCTGTCCGATTAACTTTCTATACCAACGATCAACGTCAATTCCTTCGAATAAATTGCGACTTAATTTTTTGATGAATTTACATAAATAGGATCCGATGATAATAATCATCACGGATACTAGTAAATTAGGGATAAAATCCCAAAATTTATCTAACATAATAATAACAGGGTCCGCTACACCAGATAAATTCAAGCCAGTAAATATGAATGGTGTAAATAATAGAATGGTCACAAAATATACCAGAGAACCGATTGTTTCAATAAAGATGTTCGATTCCTCGTCATTCTTCGCCATTCCCCATTTTTGCAATTTGCTATCAAACTCTACTTTATCCAATCCCTTTGTAGTTAATTTTTTTGTTAAAAAAGCCATAAATAAGGCTATGACCAACAGTAGAGCAGCGCCTAAAAGACCTGGTAATGCAGAATATATCTTATTAAATAGTTCATTTATTTTCATATAGGTGCTCCTTTCTAACTTCAACAATTATACCAATACTAACAATAAATTGCTAGTCGTCACGAGGCAAGCATAAACTTTTTAAATTCTGTTTAATCATTGCTCGGTACTTTAAAGCCCAGGGGTTGAATAATCAGGGTCACTTATGTTACCCATACCCTTTGACAAAGAGCCATTTTTTGTATCGATAGAGAAAGTGCCTCCTCATTACAGAGAGATTCAACTTTAAGCGAAAAAAAGGTGATTGACCTAAATCAATCACCTAAACAATTTAATTAAAATTATTGAACAACTTTAGTAACAGTACCAGCACCAACAGTACGTCCACCTTCACGGATAGAGAAACGAGTTCCATCTTCAATCGCGATTGGGTGAATTAATTCAACTGTCATTGATACGTTATCTCCAGGCATTACCATTTCTGTACCTTCTGGTAATTCTACAACACCTGTAACGTCAGTTGTACGGAAGTAGAATTGAGGACGGTAGTTAGCGAAGAATGGAGTATGACGTCCACCTTCTTCTTTTGATAATACGTAAACTTCCGCCTCGAATTTAGTATGAGGTGTAATTGTTCCTGGTTTTGCTAATACTTGACCACGTTGGATTTGTTCACGTGTAACACCACGTAATAACGCACCAATGTTATCTCCAGCTTCAGCGTAATCTAATAATTTACGGAACATTTCAACACCAGTTACAGTTGTTTTGCTAATTTCTTCAGCAATACCAACGATTTCAACTTCGTCACCAACTTTAACTTGTCCACGTTCAACACGTCCAGTAGCAACTGTACCACGACCTGTGATTGAGAACACATCTTCAACTGGCATCATGAATGGTTTTTCAGTATCACGAACTGGTTCTGGAATGTATGTATCTACAGCTTCCATTAATTCTAATACTTTTGCTTCATATTGTTCTTCGCCTTCTAAAGCTTTTAAAGCTGAACCAGCGATTACTGGAACGTCGTCTCCAGGGAATTCGTATTCAGATAATAAATCACGAACTTCCATTTCAACTAATTCTAATAATTCTTCATCGTCAACCATGTCAACTTTGTTTAAGAAGACAACCATGTAAGGAACACCTACTTGACGTGATAATAAGATATGTTCACGTGTTTGAGGCATTGGACCATCAGCTGCAGAAACTACTAAGATTGCGCCGTCCATTTGAGCAGCACCAGTGATCATGTTTTTAACGTAGTCCGCGTGTCCTGGGCAGTCAACGTGAGCGTAGTGACGGTTAGCTGTTTCATACTCGATATGAGAAGTGTTGATTGTGATTCCACGTTCTTTTTCTTCTGGAGCGTTATCGATTTGGTCATAAGCTTGAGCTTGTCCGAATCCTTGTTTTGCTAACACTGTTGCGATAGCTGCTGATAATGTTGTTTTACCGTGGTCAACGTGTCCTAATGTACCGACGTTAACGTGTGGTTTTGAGCGGTCAAATTTTTCTTTTGCCATTTTAGTTAATTCCTCCTAAGAATGAGTTCTATTTTTATAGATGATTAATCTATCATAATTATTATACCTAGAAAGGACTATAATTTCAATAATACAGTCCTTCTAGATTTTAGTGTGCTAATTCAGGCTTATTCAGCTGATTTAGTACCGTATTTTGCAATGATTTCTTCAGCAATAGATTTAGGAACATCTTCATAGTGATCAAATGTCATTGAGAATGTACCACGTCCTTGAGTTGCTGAACGCAATGTAGTTGCATATCCAAACATTTCTGCTAAAGGAATCATCCCTTTAACAACTTGTGCGTTACCACGTACTTCTGAACCTTCAACACGTCCACGACGAGCGTTGATGTGACCCATTACATCACCGAAGTATTCTTCAGGAACCGTAATTTCTACGCCCATCATTGGTTCTAAAATAGATGGATTAGCTTTTTTCGCAGCTGCTTTCAATGCCATTGATGCTGCTACTTTAAAGGCTGTTTCTGATGAATCGACATCGTGGTATGATCCATCATACAATTTAGCTTTAATGTCAACTAATGGGAAACCAGCTAACACACCGTTTTCCATTGCATCTTTCAAGCCGGCTTCGACTGCAGGAATATATTCACGAGGAACAACCCCACCAACAATCGCGTTTTCGAATTCGAATCCTTTACCTTCTTCATTTGGTGTAAATTCAATCCATACGTGACCGTATTGTCCTTTACCACCTGATTGACGAACGAATTTACCTTCTGCTTGAGTAGTACCACGGAAAGTTTCACGATATGAAACTTGTGGAGCACCTACAGTTGCTTCAACTTTAAATTCACGTTTCAAACGGTCAACGATAATATCTAAGTGTAACTCACCCATACCAGCGATGATTGTTTGTCCAGTTTCATGGTTAGTTGATGCACGGAATGTTGGATCTTCTTCAGATAGTTTTTGTAATGCAATCCCCATTTTATCTTGATCTGCTTTTGAGTTTGGTTCAATTGCAACTTCAATAACTGGTTCTGGGAATTCCATTGATTCTAAGATAACTTCTTCTTTTTCATCACATAAAGTGTCACCAGTACCTGTATCTTTTAATCCTACTGCTGCAGCAATGTCTCCAGAGAATACTTCTGCAATCTCTTGACGAGAGTTAGCGTGCATTTGTAAGATACGTCCTACACGTTCACGTTTTCCTTTAGTAGAGTTCTTAACGTATGAACCTGCTTCTAAAGTTCCAGAGTAAACACGGAAGAATGTTAAACGACCAACGAATGGGTCTGTCATAACTTTAAATGCTAATGCTGAGAAAGGTTCTGAGTCATCTGCATGACGTTCTACTTCTTCACCTGTATCAGGTAACGTTCCTTTAATTGAAGGAATATCGATTGGTGCAGGTAAATAATCAATTACACCATCAAGTAATAATTGAACCCCTTTGTTTTTGAAAGCTGAACCACAGAATACTGGATAAAATTCTGCTGCTACTGTTGCTTTACGAATAGCTGCTTTTAATGTTGGTACATCAATTTCTTCACCTTCAAGGTAAGCCATCATTAAATCTTCATCTGTTTCAGCAACAGCTTCAACTAATTTACCACGCCATTCTTCAGCTAATTCTTGGTATTCTTCAGGAATATCAATTTCTTCGATATCAGTACCTAAATCATTATTATATAAGTAAGCTCTCATATTTAATAAATCAATGATACCTCTGAAGTTATCTTCAGCACCAATAGGTAATTGAACAGGGTGAGCATTCGCTTGTAATCGGCTATGGATTGTCCCTACTGAATATAAGAAGTCAGCACCGGTTTTATCCATCTTGTTAACGAATACAACACGAGGAACATTATATGCACTCGCTTGACGCCAAACTGTTTCAGTTTGAGGTTCTACACCTGATTGTCCGTCTAATAATGCGACCGCACCGTCCAATACACGTAATGAACGTTCTACTTCGACAGTAAAGTCCACGTGTCCTGGAGTATCGATAATGTTTACACGATGGTTGTTCCATTGAGCTGTTGTTGCAGCTGAAGTAATGGTAATACCACGTTCCTGTTCTTGTTCCATCCAGTCCATTTGAGCTCCACCCTCATGAGTTTCACCAATTTTATGGATACGACCAGTATAGTACAAGATACGTTCTGTCGTTGTTGTCTTACCAGCATCGATGTGAGCCATGATACCGATATTACGTGTTTTTTCAAGAGAAAACTCTCGTTTTGCCATCTGAAATATACCCCTCTTTCATTTTTTGAGTAGATGTCAACAAATGACTGCATTTTACCATTAAATAAAATGCTGTCATTAAAAATTCTAACATAAAAATCTTACCAGCGGTAGTGTGCAAATGCTTTATTTGCTTCTGCCATTTTATGTGTGTCTTCACGTTTACGAACTGAAGCACCTGTGTTGTTGGCAGCATCCATGATTTCACGAGCTAAACGAGTTTCCATTGTTTTTTCACCACGTAGACGTGAGTAGTTCACTAACCAACGAATAGCTAAAGTATAACGACGTTCTGGACGAACTTCTACTGGTACTTGGAAGTTGGCACCACCGACACGACGAGCTTTAACTTCTAATAATGGCATAATGTTTTCAATTGCTTGATCAAAAACTTCTAATGGATCTTGGCCTGTTTGTTCACGGATAATATCGAAAGCTGAATATAAGATTGTTGCAGCTTTACCACGTTTTCCATCAACCATTAAACGGTTAATTGTACGGGTAACTAATTTTGAATTATAAATTGGATCTGCTAAAACTTCACGTTTAGCGATTGCTCCTTTACGAGGCATTCAAAATCCTCCTTTCTGAAATTGTATTTATTTAAGTCTCTATTTTAATTGATTATTTAGATTTAGGTTTTTTAGTACCGTATTTTGAACGGCTTTGAGCACGGTTATTAACCCCTGCTGTATCTAAAGCACCACGAACGATGTGGTAACGTACCCCTGGTAAGTCTTTAACACGACCACCACGAATTAAAACCACGCTGTGTTCTTGTAAGTTATGGCCGATCCCTGGGATATAAGCTGTAACTTCCATTAAGTTTGATAAACGAACACGGGCATATTTACGTAATGCTGAGTTAGGTTTTTTAGGTGTCATAGTACCCACACGTGTACAAACACCACGTTTTTGAGGTGAGAATGTATCTGTTTGAGCTTTTTTGAAACTGTTGTAACCTTTATTTAAAGCCGGTGAATTTGATTTAGTTGATTTTGACTTACGTGGTTTATTAACTAATTGATTAATTGTTGGCATTTAAAGGTCCTCCTCTCTTAAAATCTTAGTCCACACATCCAAGTGTGTCATTTTTGAATAAAAAATTTACAGCAACCTTTGTTGCCTCCTAGTGATAGGGTTTTTAAGCAGTCAGCACGACTGGTATTCAGGAATCTGTCATTAAAAACACCTACATAAACTTATCATAAATTATAGGCGCCGTCAACTAAAAAAACAAAAAAATGAGCACAAATGCTCATTTTTCTATTCTATTTCTTTAACTTGGACTGAATTGACGATTAAATTTCGATTTTTTAGTTTTTCAACTAAATCACTAGGATTATCACTATCAATGTGAATAACGACTCGAATCCCATCCTCTGTATGATACACCACTAAGTTTGTCAGGTTAGAATCTGATTCTAATAGTGCATCACCTATCTCCTCAATAACCCCTCGACGATCTTGTTGCACTGCCACTACGACACTAGAACCTGGAATATTATAGCCTGAGATATCAGCAAAGGCTCTAAAAATATCTTTATCCGTGATGATTCCTTTTATCTGGTTGTTTTCACTTACCACTAATACCCCAATATTTGAATTGCGCATAATGACAGCTGCTTCTTCAAGCAGATGATTAGGTGATATTTGGATAACCTGTTTTTCCATAATATCTTTCACTTTTGTTTTATCCAATAGATAATTGAGTTCAAACTTACTTAAACTTGTCGCACCTGATGGTGAATTTTCAGCAATAATACTGCGGGTAATGAGTCCAACTAAACGCTCGTTTTCTACTACAGGCAAACGATTAATATTATGTTGCTTCATTAAATCATTAGCATCTATCATGGATGCTTCTGGTCCAATTAAAATCAAATTGGTGGTCATATAATTTTTTACATACATCGTTAACTCAACCTCCTAAATAGGCTTTTTGAACTTCATCACTTGCTAATAACTCTTGGCCTGCTCCACTTGAAACAATTTTTCCAGTCTCTAAAACATATCCCCGGTCGGCAATGGAAAGAGCCATTTTGGCATTTTGTTCGATTAATAAAATGGTCGTGCCTTTTTTATTAATTTCCGTGATTATATTGAATATTTCTCGGATAAAAATTGGAGCTAGACCCATTGATGGTTCATCTAATAATAATAATTTTGGTTTTGACATCAACGCTCTTCCCATTGCTAACATTTGTTGCTCACCACCTGATAAGGTCGCAGCGTCTTGATTAATTCTCTCTTTAAGAACAGGGAATCGCTCAAAAACCTCTTCTACTTCCTGCGCTAAGTTTTCTTTATCCTTTCTTAGAAAAGCCCCCATTTCTAAATTTTCTTTAACAGTCATTCCTTTAAATACATGACGACCTTCTGGCACATGTATTAGGCCATTTTTTACAATATTTTGTGGACTCATTTTAAGCAAGTCATTATTGTTAAAAACCATTGAACCCGAAGCGGGTTTTACCAATCCAGAGATTGTTCTCAATATAGTCGACTTTCCAGCACCATTTGCTCCGATTAAGGTGACGATTTCGCCTTCTTTAACTTCAAATGAAACTTGTCTTACCGCTTTAATCATACCATAATTGACAACTAAATCATTTACAACAAGCATTATTCGTCACCTCCTAAATAAGCTCTGATAACATCAGGGTTTTGTTTAATTTCCTCAGGAGTACCATGAGCGATTAAACGTCCATACTCCAATACATATATTCTTTGACAGATTTTCATTACTAATGACATATCATGTTCAATTAAAACAATCGTCAAATCAAATTGCTCTCTAATTTGTGCAATTAACTCGGTCAATTCTGCTGTTTCATTAGGATTCATTCCAGCCGCGGGTTCATCTAAAAATAAAATTTTAGGTTTAGTCGCCAACGCTCTAACAATTTCTAATCGGCGCTGTTGTCCATAAGCGAGATTTTTTGCTTTTTCATTTGCTAACTGATCTAAATTGAAAATCTTCAATAGTTTCATTGCTTCGGCTCTTAAGTTTTCTTCTGTTTGGTAGAATTGATTGGTTCTAAAAATCGTTGAAAATAGCGAATTGCCTTGTTCACGATTCATGGCGACCATGACATTTTCAATTACAGGTTGATCTTTGAATAAACGAATATTTTGAAATGTTCTAGCTAAACCATAACTGCTTATTTTATCCGGCTTTAGTCCATTTAATATTTTCTCCCCTTGATGGGTATGCATTTTCACTTCGCCTTCACTTGGAACATAAACGCCAGTTAACAAATTAAAAAACGTCGTTTTACCTGCCCCATTAGGTCCAATAAGTCCCACTAATTCATTTTTTTCTAAATGCATCGATACATTGGAGACTGCTGCTAAACCACCAAAATTTTTAGTCAACTGATTTACTTCTAATAAACTCATTTAGCTACCTCCTTACGACGATTAAACAAATTAGCAACTATTTGACCGATTCTTAATTCTGAGGTCCCTAACAAACCACCAGGTCTAAAAATCATGATTAAAATAACCGAAAATCCATAAATGATCATTCTTAATTGGCCAAAATCTTGTAAAAATACATTTAATACTCCTAAAATAATGGCGGCTACAAAGGTACCGGTAAAACTACCTATTCCACCAAACACCACAATAATTAAAATATCAATTGATTTAGCAAAAGTATAATCACTCGGTGTCACAATACCAATATAATTCGCTTGTAATGCTCCTGCGATACTGGCAGTGATTGCCCCTATGACAAATGCTAGTACTTTATATTTTGTAACATCAACCCCCATTGCTTCAGCGGCAATTTCATCTTGTTGTATAGCCATTGTCGCACGCCCAGCACTACTATAGACATAATTAAGAATAAATATAGTCGTGATAACTAAAAAGAAATAAACTAATTGCCATGTTGTAACGAGAGGGATTCCACTAATTCCTGCCGGGCCATTGGTTAAATCTCTCATATTATTAATGACTACCCGAACAATTTCTGCAACACCCAAAGTCGCAATAGCTAAATAATCACCTTTTAATCTTAATGTCGGAATACCTACTATTAAAGCTAGTAAAATAGATAAAACAACACCAATCCCCATTCCTACAAACATGCCGATTAAACTATTTTCGAATGATTTACTAATGATGGCACTGGAGTAGCCACCGATTGCGATAAAAGCAGCATGTCCTAAAGAAAATTGCCCTGCAATTCCTAAGACCAAATTCAGTCCGACAGCATAAATAATATTCAACATAATAGTAACCAAAGTAATTTGATAAAAACGATTAATAATGCCTCTATTGACTAAAAATAACAATAATACAAATCCTAAAATTGCGGTCAGTAACCATATGATATTTTTTAAATGTAATCTTTCCATCTTGACCACCTAAACTTTCTCTCTCACATTTTTAACGAATAATCCGGAAGGTAATACTAATAATATAACAATTAACAATCCATAAACAGCCGCATCACGATAGGTCGACCATCCTAAGAAAGTTACAATTGTTTCTAATAAGCCAATCAAATACCCACCAACCATCGCACCTGGAATACTACCGATTCCACCTACCACCGCTGCTACGAAAGCTTTCAATCCATACGTAATCCCCATCGTCGGGATAATTGAGTTATAATAAACACCAACTAATACACCCGCAATTCCTGCTAAACCGGACCCGAGAGCAAACGTAAAAGAAATCACCCGATCGACATTGATGCCCATTAATTGAGCCGCTTCTGCATCAACCGCTACCGCACGCATTGCTTTTCCCATCTTGGTATATTTCACAATGATTTGTAATAAAACCATAAAAATAACGGTTGTGATAAAAACAAGTATTTGCTTAGAATTAATTACCAATCCGAACACTCTATAAATTTGGTTCGTAACGGTACTTGGAAAGGCCTTAACTTCAGGTCCCACGAAATAAATCATTGAATTTTGCAGTAAATAAGATACACCAATTGCAGTAATGAGGGCTGCCACACGTGTTGAATTTCTTAGCGGTTTATATGCAATCCGTTCAATCACCACTCCTAAAATGGCACAAAAGAACATGGCGACAATCATCGCTAAGTAAACATTCATATGTAAAACACTGACCAAATAATATCCAAAGAAAGCTCCCACCATATAGATATCGCCGTGAGCGAAGTTTATTAATTTAATGGTTCCATAAACCATGGTATAACCTAAGGCGACCAACGCGTAAATACTCCCCAGGGCAATTCCGTTTATGAGTTGTTGCATAAATAATTGCATAATCATTAACCCCTTCTTACTATAATTTAATTTGTAGTTGGAGTATACCTTAAAACGGCAATTAATTCAATCGAATTATGAGAAACTTTATCATTTTTAAGAAATAAATCCTTTTCATTTCATTAATTCTTGACTAGACTTCCTTTGTTAAATTTATTACAATAAAGTAAACGTTTTCTTAAGGAGGTTAGAGAATGTCGCATCATATCGTTAATTGTGCTGTCACTATTAGTACTCATCCTTTGTTGCAAGGGACACAATCCAAAATAGGGATTCCAACACATCTACTACTAAAACAAACCTTAGAGGTTTACGCTAAAATTATTGAGCGAGAATTACCAGACCCATCCCACTCAATACCTGTTGATTTTTTAAGCGATTCTATTTTTAAAATCGTCACTGCTTATCAACAAAATCTCATTATCGAAAGCCAATCATATTTTAACGAGTTATTATCTTTTCTAAATCATAATTTCCCTGTAAATTTTCATAAACTCTCTCACCACTACTCTTTTCATCAACAAACGAGACTAGAACAACTGAAAAGTAATGAATTATTAGTAATCCATGAAGATGAGCCTGAATATATTATCCATCAATCATTACTCAATCTCATTGCTTGGTTTCCTTTAACATTAGCCGCTACCTTAAATTTTAAGGTAGAAGGAGTTAATAAAACCATCCCTATTATCAAATCACTTTTAATTGATTGGCTACAAAAACAAGATCGTTTAAAACTCTTTAATCTTCAAAGCCTCGAACAGCTTTGTTTACCACTCGACCCTATTGCGGCAGCGCTTATTTTAATGCGGCAGTGCTGAATCATACAAAATACTAAAATAGACATTTTCTACCGTGCTAACTTAAGATAGCGACAAATAGAAAATGTCTATTGTTTTTTATTAATCTTCTGCTGGTAAGACTAGATTTAAAATAACTCCGACAATAGCACTTAAAGCGGTCCCTGATATAGTTAAAGCTGATCCTAATTCTAAAACAGCCCCACCTAAACCAATGACTAACATCGCACTGGCAATAATAAGATTACGTGAGTGATTAAAATTCGTTCTTGCTTTTATCATGACTTTTAATCCATTACTTGCAATAACCCCATATAAAAGGATGGCCATTCCACCCAATACCGCATTAGGAATGGTTGAAATTAAGGCTGTAAATTTTCCAAAGAAACTTAAGATAATCGCAATTACGGCGGCATTTCGAATAACTGACACACTCGCTATTCTGGTCATACCAATAACGCCAGTATTTTCACCATAGGTTGTATTGGCTGGTCCACCGATTAAGGCTGACACAAAAGTTGCTGCCCCATCACCAATTAATGTTCGGTGTAATCCAGGTTTTTGAACAAAGTCATGATTAGTAATTTCGCCTAATACGATATGATCGCCGATATGTTCGGCAACTGTCACGATAGCAATCGGTAAAATTGCCAAAGCTTCTGGTCCAAAATAAAAATTATATTGTTTTAGACTCGAAAAAGAAGTCGCGAACGGTAAACTCAAGTCAGGAATGGCTAGCCATTTGGCATTAACTACTGGAGTAAAATCTACTAATCCAAAAACAATCGCAAAAAGGTATCCTACGATAATGGCAATTAAGAAAGGTACGACTTTAATAAACCCTTTACCTTTGACAGTAATGAGAGCTGACACGCCAAATGTAATCAAAGCGACCAAAATATTTCGCCAATCACCCTCTTTAACAAACCCCGCATTGGTTACGGCTGAATTCGCTAATCCCAACCCAATAACCATTATCATTGGACCGATCACTACAGGCGGAAGAATACGATTAACCCATTCGCTACCAATTTTTTTAATTAAAATAGCTGTAAAAACATAGATAAGCCCGACCAACATAATACCTGTTTGGGCTGCACCTATTTTGCCACCCATTGCTTCTTTCGCTATCGCCATGGCTGATATGTAAGCAAATGATGACCCTAGATAAACTGGAACTTGCGCTTTCGTTGCAAACATATAAATAAGCGTCCCAATACCACTAGCAAATAAAGCGGTAGAGACTGACATTCCCAGTATTAAAGGCACCAAAATTGTTGCGCCAAACATTGCAAATACATGTTGAAAACTAAGCAACATTCCAGGTAAAAAGGCCGGCTTTTCATGAACGTCTAATAATAATGGTTTGTTTGTTGATGTCTCCATCTTTCCCTCTTTTCCGCTATTTTCGTAAAAATGCATACAAAAATAGCCCTTATTTTTGGCTTAAGGGCTTATACGATCTAATATCGCTAACTAACATGTAGCCTTAGTATACTCTCGGTACACCTTAAAGTCCTTAAATCTCCAATAGTGTATCATATATTAAAAGGCTTGACTAGTCCAATTATTAATTTAATTTGATAGTGTCAAATT
>NZ_BCQX01000015.1 GCF_001552295.1 Globicatella sanguinis NBRC 15551
AATCAAAATTTGGATAGAAAATTATTACGATAGTGGTAAAAAAGTAACAGATATCGCTAAAAAATTAAATCGGGCTATCCAAACCATTTATAACGTCGTTAATTTCCTTAAAAATAGTGGCAGTATTCAGAAATACTACGAGCAATATAAAGAGAATAAATCAGGCTATGGTGCCAAAAAGAAGACGTTTAACTCTAAACCAAATCATATACATTAAGGAAAAAGTGGAACTTGGTTGGTCTTCTGACGTGATCATTGGTCGTAATGAAAAACCATTAGGATGTACAGCTCGGACACTCTATCTTCGTTTTAAAGACTCGTAACTCTTTGATCCATTCACTTTACCGATGAAAGGGAAGAGAAAGCCCAATGGGCATCAGGAAAAAAGAGGCAAACAATCTTTTAGACGCACCATCGACGATCGTAAGAAAGATAATCCACAATATGAGAAATAATTTGGACATCTAGAAGTTGACACAATTGTCGGAAAAGACCATAAAAGTGCAGTCCTAACACTGGTCGAAAGATTCAGTAAACTCATCATTCCGATAAAAATTAGTAGTCGGAAAGCAAGTGTTGTGCGAATAGCTTGTGATAACTGGTTATCTTAATTGCCAAGAAATTTATTTAAATCCATTACGTTTGATTGTGGAAAAGAATTTTCTGATTGGCAAGCCATTTCAAACGTCAATGACATCAACATTTACTTTGCTGATCCTGGTTGTCCGTCACAGAGAAGCTTAAATGAACACTCTAATGGACTTCTTAGAAGAGATGGATTATCTAAGGGAATGGCTTTTACCGATATATCGCAGAAAACACTCAGTCAAACAGCCCATTTCCACAATGAAATTCCACGAAAATCATTCGGTTATCGAACGCAGTATTTGCCTATTTTATTTTATGAAATGGCCCGCAATTTACCTGAAATCAAAAAAGATTCCTTTGAAGAACATTCGCCTTATTTACAAGTGTTAAATTTAATCGATACACAGTATCAAAAACTAACACTCAATGAAGCCGCCAATCAGTTAAATTTTAATAAAAATTATTTAAGCAACTTAATAAAAGAAAAAAGTGGCAAGACATTCACTGAGTTAATTAATCAAAAAAATTGCAAAAAGCCCAATTGTTAATTCAATCCACACGCTTACCGATAAATGAGATTAGTCATATCGTCGGTTTTTCTAACAGAACCTATTTTTACCGGGAATACCTAAACTTCTTCGGTCATAAACCAGGCGATGATCGCTAGCTTAGTAAACACTATTAAATTTATACTTATGTTAAGGTAGACAGCACTTTGACTCGTTAAACATAACCTAAACAAACAAGACCGAACAGAAATCATTAAAATTCTGATCGGTCTTGTTATTTGCCATTATTCAAATACGATGGTATTCGTGTCTTCTAAAGATAACATTTGACGCATTTTTGGTAATATTTCAACATATTGTGTGTCACGATCTTCGATTGCGACACCTTCGGCTAAAGCCGCGATTGTTTGTAAATTAATCATCCAATTCGTTAAACTAATCGCTGTATTCTCATCGACAATTTCTAACCAATTAGAAAAATTAATCAACGTGGTTGTTTCAGACGTTCCCTTTAATTCAAAAGCAATCGTGCCCTCTTGCCAAGTGAAGGTGAACAATACCGGTGCTTCAATATCTAAAATCATAAAGGAATGGTCTGTTTCTAATTCATCGGTATATATCAATTTACCACCAGGACGGTAATCTTCAATCCGTAAACCTTGGGACCATTGGGTAATATACTCATTCTCAGTTAAAATTTCCCAAACACGATTAATATCCGCTTGGACTTCACCATCAAAATTGATGGTTAAACCATGATGCGGTTCATAATCATGGTCGTGATGATGGCCACAGCCACATTCATGATGGTGATGATCGTGATGATGGGCACAACCACATTCATGGTGGTGATGTTCGTGAGCATGGTCATGATGATGACCACAACCACATTCATGATGGTGATGATCGTGATGATGGGCACAACCACATTCATGGTGGTGATGTTCGTGAGCATGGTCATGATGATGGCCGCAATTACATTCATCTTGATGTTCGTGCGCGTGATCGTAATGATGGCCGCAATTACACTCATGGTGGTGATGTTCGTCCCTGTGACCTGAATAGCCACAGCCACTTGTTTCGGTTTGATTAGATGCTAATTCTTTTTCATTGGACATAGCAAGGCTCCTCTATTTAAATTTAGGTTTATAAAATTGACGACGGTCTAAAGCAAAGATGGGTTCGGTAAATTCGCCACCTTCAACTTTTGCTGTTTCGCTTAACATCATGTTTAAGTTTGCATCCATTAAGTCAATTTGATGAATCAATTCAGCTTCAACAATTTGAGGGACTACTGGACTGCCAAACTCTAATTTACCATGATGCGCTAGAACGACGTGTTTCAATAATACAATCGATTCCATTTCAGGATTAATATTGATTTCACGACAGGCTTGATCAATTAATTCCGACATGATGACAATATGTCCCATCATTTTTCCTTTTAAGGTATATTCTGTTGAGACAGGACCACTTAATTCAATCGTCTTACCAATATCATGAAGAATAATCCCCGCAATTAATAAAGACGCATTTAAATCTGGATAGATTTTTAATAAGCTTTTAGCAATTCTTAACATTGAAACCGTATGGAAACTTAAGCCTCCAACCATTGCATGATGAAATCTTTTCGCTGCTGGATAACTATAAAAGTCCTCTTCAACGGTATTCAAAATTTTATGGACAATACGTACAATATTAGGTTCTCGAATTAAGAAAATAGCTTCATCAATTTCACGTTTAATATCTTCACGTTTGACTTCAACACGTTCTAGATAAAGGGCTGGATCATTTGGTTCGCCTTCTTCAGCTAGTCGTAATTGTTTAATCTTCACTTGCGATTTTCCTTGATAACTATCACGCATTCCACGTACAAATACAACTTTTCCAGTTTGGAATTTGGCAACTTCCTCATCAGTAGCAGACCAATACATGCCATCCATCGAACCTGATTGATCTTGGAAACTAAAAGCAATAAATGGATTACCATTTCGTGCAATTTTTACTTCTGCTGATTTTATTAATAAAAAGAGGTTAAAATCTTCACCTGTTTGAATATCATACAAATAAGTCATTATTCCACCGCCTTTTCTTCTACTTGTTCAATCTCAGATAAATCAATGGTCTGTTCTTCTTTAAATGATTCAATCGCTTGTTGATCAAAAGTAAAGAACAAGACTTGGATTGTTTCACTAAATTTCTCTAACACTTGGTACATGCTTGTTTTTCTAAATTCATCAAAATTAACGAATGCATCATCAATAATAATCGGTAATTTAACCACCGTAGTAGCACTTTCAACAAATGCTAATCGTAATGCAACATACAATTGCTCTAATGTCCCTTGTGACAATTCATGTGGTTCAAATAAAATACCACTAAACTGCATCACTTTAACACCTTGTTTGTTCAGCTTAATTTGCGTATAACGTCCATAAGATAAACGTTCAAATATTTCATTCGCACGTTCAATCATAGCAGGTACTGGGTCCCCAATACCATGACGCAGTGTTTTAAAGATTAATTCCATCGCGATGCGTTTAGATGTCCACTCTAAAACAGCTTCTCTGACTTCAGCTTCTTTAATCGCTAATTGTTGCGTTAGATTTTGGTAAGTGCCATCTGATTCTAGATTACGAATCGCTACTTCTAAATTAGCACGTTCCGAATGATGTGGTACTAATTGTTCGCGTGTTAATTCCATCTTCGCTTCTAATCGTTTATATTCTTCAACTAGCGCTTGTTTATTCACTACTTCTGCAAGTGCTTCTTCGAAACCGGCCATTTGTTGTTGATATAACTCATGTTTTTCAGTTAATTCTAAAATACGTTCATTATCACGAACTTTGTCAAAGAAAATTAGTTGATTTTGACTATTCGTTGTCGCTAATATGTCATCAATTAAAGCTTGATCATCGGTAGCTTTTTGTTTCAATTGTGCAATTTTAGTTTCGGCTTCCGTAATGCGATCATTTAAATTTTGACCTCTGAACTGCGTTACTTTCAATTGGGCTTCCAATTCTTCAACATAGCGAATTTGAGCCCGTACCGATTCATCATCAAATGGGAAACGTTCGAATAGTGGTTGTAATAAAGCACGCCAATCGTTAATCAATTGTAGATTATGTTCTTTTTCTTCAATGAATTTTTCTTTTACTGATTTCGCTTCAAAATATGCTTTTACCGGATTGGTTTTAAGGACTAATTCGGGATCAGCTGTTGGATAAAACCCTATTGAAACTAACCATTTTTGTAAAGCTTTGTTGACTTCTTCACGTTCTTCCACAATTTTTTCTAAGGCTTCATCACGTTGATTTATTTGAATGCCAATTGCTTTACTTTGTTCTTGATAATCGCTTTCTTTCTCTCTTAATTCTTGTATTTTGCTAACAATTGGACTATTGTGGAAAATATTAAATCGTTTACGATGTTCAAAAAAGACATAGAGCGAACTCACTAAACCAATAACAGTTAGAATAGCCCCTAACCAGAATAATACATTCAAATTAAAGACAGAATTAATCATTTGCGATCCCATTAACATTAAACCTAAAATTAGGAAAACAATTCCCATCAAATAATGTTTTAAACTGGTCTCTTCTATCAAAACAGCTTCATCATTCATGCGTTGATTTTCAAGTTTCGCGACTTGCGAACGGACAATGGCACTATAATTCTGTTGTTCTTTGCGTTGTTCCAAATAAACTTTACGCTCGGATTTCAAATTATCTTCTTGTTTGGCTAAATCAATTTTTTTAGATTGAATATCAAGTCCGCTTTCTACTTTTAGTTGATATTCATTATCATCGGCAACGCGTTCAGGATAAAATTGACCTCTGGCCGCTAATTCGTGCATCGATTTTTCTTGTTCATCAATCCGTGCTTGAGCATACTCAATTTTAGCTTGGATGTCTTTTGCTTGTTGAGTTTTTGATAACCATACTTTACGTTCCTCTTCATGGTTCACTGCCCAATTTAAACGGGTCATCGTTCCTAATTCCCCACGAATTAACTCAATCTTTTCTTCTAATTGCCTAATTTCTGAGTGATTGTCAGAAATATCACGATTCGCTTGTTTAATCTTTTCAGGCATTTCGTCTTCAATCTCGGTAAAAACGAGTTGATCTAATTCACGCACAGCCGCTCTATCTTTGATAAAGATGTCATAGCGTCCAACTAACTTGTCTAATTCGCGCATAGAGTTGTCTATTTCTTTAATATTAGCGTTTAATTCAGCAATTGTTTTTTCTTCATCTTGTCTTTTTTGCAGTAATTGATCATATTGTCCCATAGTTTCTTTGGCAGCTTCAACTTTATAGGCTAATTGATCATATTCACTTAATAATAGATTAAGTGGACGATTTTGTGCTTGGGGACGATAAAAATCATCGGTTTCTTTTTCTAATGACTTGGCAATTTTTACAAATTGATCACTTCCCACGGTCCCAATACTTAAGAAATAATCATTAATTTGCTCGGTGTCTAATTGTGAAAGTTCTTGTAAATTTTGCAAATTGAAAGCATAAAATGTATCAAATAAACGTTCATCAAGCCCAGATAATAATGTTTCCAATAGCGCTGGGTCCTTTTCTTCTCCATCCACTGTATGAATTGAAAATTTGGAATCTGTTCGTTCAATCCATAAATCGCCTTCGGGAGTATCTATTAATAAAATACGCCCACCATAGCGACTACCTAATTTAGGTTCATAGCGATTGAGTTGATTGACACGTCGGTGTTTGGTAGGGAAACCAAATAAAATACTTCGGATAAAGGATTGTAAAGTTGATTTTCCAGCTTCATTTGGACCATAAAACAATTGTAATTGTTCATCAATTTCAAAGCTTTGGTCAACCCATTTACCATAACCATAAATATCTAACTTTTTAATTTTCATGGTTATCCTCCTCCGATTCGATACTCAAAGTTTGCAGTAATCGTTGATTAGCTTTTTCGAGAGCATCATTTTTTAAATCCTCGGTTAAAACACTATCTCTTAACCATTTTCGCATGACCGGATGCTTCGTAATCTCTTTAATGACTGTATCGTATAATGTTCCATCTTTAAATTCTTGAAGAGTCGCTAAATAGCTCTCATTCAATAGTTGGTCATATTCAAAAACCTCTAATTGATTATCCGTGACTAATTTGATTTTAACTACTTTAGTAAAGCGTTTCGCCTCATAATTCGGTTGAAATACTTCTGCTAATTGCCCAGATTCAATTTGTTCTTGTAATGCATTGGATAATTTATGAGCATGATTCAAATGAATCGTTAATAAATAAGACTGCTGAGTCCCTTCAGATTCTGCTTCATAATTAGTAACAATGTCTTGAATTTCTGAAATAATCCGCTGTTGATCCCAATCATAATCGCAATATAAATTAGCTGTTTCCCAGACAATGGATGCAAGCGACACAAACTCATTTAAGGTAGGTTGATTTTGACGTAATTCGACAAGATAAGCGCCTTTATCTCCCGATTCTTTAGCATTTTTTCCTTGAATAATACCTGGATATTGAATTAAAGGGACTTCATTTAGCACCATAGCTTGATGAATATGGCCAAGTGCCCAATAATCATATTCTTTGCTTAACAAATCTTGTAAGCTAAAAGGTGCGTAATTGGCTTGTTCGCTTTCAGTGGAATCTAAAGAACCATGTAATAAACCAATGGTGAAATCAGTTGTTCTCGGATTAATCGGATACTTTTCAATCATTCGTTCTTTAATCCAACGATGATTATAGCTAAAACCATAAATGCGGATAGTTTCATTATTTTTAGTGGTAATATCAAAGTGCTTCACTAATTCTTCCTCGAATAAATGAACATTATCAGGATAATTCATTGATAAGTGATTCTGCTCGTAATAATCATGATTACCATGGCCTATGACGACTGGAATTTCTGCTTGTTTTAGGCGATTCATTTGCTGAAAGAAAAAATGCTTAGCCGCAATAGTTTGCTTAGTCGCATCATAGATATCGCCTGAAACTAACATTAAATCTACTTTTTGATTAATCGCGATTGAGACACATCGTTCAAAAGACTCAAAGGGAGCTTGAATCAGCTTTTGTTGTAATTGATAATCTTGTTTAGCAATCCCACTAAAAGGAGTATCTAAATGTAAGTCAGATACATGTAGTAATTTCATAGCTGACTCCTTTCAATTTTGTTTTAAAAAATACCAACTGACGCAAATCGACTTCGATTGACACGCAGTTGGCAATTCAGATGGAAAATAAACTATTGTTCGTTATTTTCGCTATATACTTCTTGCAATGGTAATGTAATGATGCGATTAATGTCTTCCATAATTTGACTTAACTGACGTTCACTTTCCATTAATTTATTAATAGACTCATTGGCCATCACTTTTTCTGAAAGTTCTTGATAATCTTTAATTTCATCTTCTGTTGGTTGTTGACCAGTCATTTGCTTCATTTGGAAACTTTGTCCCATTTGTTTAAATTCTTCAAATAATTCATTAGAAGCACTATCTTCTTGAATTGCTTTCATTGTTTCTACTAAATTTTTATAAGCATCTAAGTTACGTAAATCACGTTCTAATTGATTAGCTGTATCATAAATGTTATTTTGTGTCATTTTCTAGTCATCTCCTTTTAAGTTACGTTACTATCATATCAAAATATAGACCATTCTACAATGAAATTACTAAGTAAATTATTTTTTCAGTTAGTATTATCTAATTGTTTTAAAATGGTAATTCAACTGTCTCTAACCATTCACTAGCTGATTGCCATAATTCAGAAGCCTCGTTGCCTAATCTATCAACGACTTTATTTAAGGTTTCACCCGCACCTTCTAACCATGCTTTAAAGCTATCGCCAAAAATATCTTCATCGATAAAGTTACTATCCGCTTCCATTTGTGATGCCATTTGAACATTGAAAGGTGTTTGCGGTGAACTTAACATCAAATTGGTTGTTTGAATATTGAATAGACTCCCCATACCAGTCGGCATCAACTCATCTAGGTTACCATCACCAACATTATCCAAACCAACCCAAGTAACAATGGTAAAGTCAGGTGTATAACCTACCATCCATTTATCACGGGTTTGCATATTGCCTTCGCTCACTTCAGTCGAACCTGTCTTACCAGCAATTAATCCGTAATCGGGGCCAGCACCATAAGCCGTTCCATAACCACCATAAGTGTCGAGCATCATACTCGTCATATCAGCTGAGACATTGGCTGTCATCACCTTATATTTTGTTGGGTTTTCATTATTATAAACAACTTTACCACTTGGGTCCTCAATACGACGAATAAAGTTACTTTCTAAACGCACGCCATCATTACTAAAAGCGGAATAGGCTGATGCTAATTGCTGCGGTGAAACACCGTTTTTCATGGCTCCTAAAGCAAGTGTTAAGGACTTATCTTCTTCTTCAACCTTAATACCAAATTGCGCTAATTTATTAACGGCAGTATCTATTTTAAATTGATCCATCAAGTAGACCGCACTGGTATTTTTACTTTGAGCTAAAGCATAATAAAGTTCAACTTCACCGGTATCGGACACTTGACGGTCATAGTTTTCTGGTGCGTAGTTATCACTACCATATCCTTTTACAACATCCGGCACCATCGAATGGATGGTATAACCTCTTTCCAAGGCACTCACATAGACCGCTAGGGGTTTAATCGTCGAACCAGGAGAACGATACATATCAATTGCACGGTTAAAGCCACGATAGGTATATTCGCCACGTCCTCCATAAACCGCCATTACGCCACCTGTCTTAGGGTCAACCACTACACTAGCACTTTGAACGGTCGGATCAATCCCATCATCACCAAAAATCCAGTCATTCGTATAAGAAGAATCAAGCGCATTTTGATAGTCTGTATTTAAATACGTATAAATCTTATAACCACTTGAAACTAACACATCTTCAGGTATTTTCGCTTTGGCTACTGCTTCAGAAATGGTCGCATCAAAATAAAACGGATATTCATGACTCACCGTATCATAATAAGCATCATTCAGCACAATCGAACTGACCTTAATATTTTCAACATCAGACTGTGAAAGAATACCTTCTTTATACATTAAATCAGCAATGACATTACGACGATCAATCGCTGCTTCATAATCATCAATCGGATTAAAAATATTAGGTCCTTTTAAAATACCCGTTAAAACCATACTTTCATTATAATCTAGGGTGGCGGCACTATGTCCAAAGTAACGCATAGAAGCATCCTCAATCCCCCAGACTCCATTACCAAAATAAGCATGGTTTAAATACATCTCTAAAATTTGATCTTTGGTATATTTCTTTTCAACTTCTAAAGCTAGGAAAAATTCTTTTAATTTACGATTAAACGTTTGATCTAACGTTAAAAACGCATTTTTTACTAATTGCTGTGTAATCGAACTTCCCCCACCACCGGTAGTGTTACGATTGATAATTAAGCGTACAAATGCCCGCCCCATCCCGATTGGGTCAAAGCCGACATGTTGATAGAATCGTTTATCCTCGGTATTGACGACTACTTCACGCATCGGCGTTGAAATGTTTTCTAAACTAACATAACTCCCTTTTTGATCGCGTAAAGTACCGGCCACTTCATCATTGATATCTAGGACTGTTGTATGAGACATTAACGCTTCTTGTAAAGTATCTACGGAAGTTGTTTTCGCAATCAGAACTAAATAACTGGATAAGATTAAAGACAACGTCATCCCTATGAAGATGAGCCATTTCCACCCACGATAATAGCGCCATAAATTTTTGATGCCTTGCCAGATATGACTCGACTTGTTTTGATTAGCCATTTGCGGCACCACCTTTCTTTCATCTATTTCTTCACTTACTATATTATAAAATAAATTAGAAGAATAATTGACTATCCTGCTACTAATTTGTTAAATATCAATTAAATTCATGTAAAATAGTAAGTACTTCATATTTAATCACGAAAAAAGACTGGGAGCAAGCCCCAGCCCTTCATCATCTTGTATTACAACTAATTAAGCATTCGCTTTTAAACGCTCAACTTCACGTGCAATTTCAACTTCTTCATTCGTTGGAATATTTAATACCACGACTTTAGAGTCTTCAGTTGAAATAACCGCTTCTTTACGAGTATCATTACGTTCTGCATCAATTTCTGCACCGAAAACAGTGATACCGTTAATAACATCTTCACGGACAGGAGCTGAGTTTTCTCCAATACCAGCTGTAAAGACAATCGCGTCCACACCATTCATTACGGCAATATATTGACCAATGTATTTTTGAACACGGTTAATAAAAATGTCATATGCAATTTTAGCACGTTCATTTGTTTCTTTTGCAGCCATAATTTCACGCATATCACTTGAAATGCCAGAAATTCCTAATAAACCTGATTGTTTTTGGAAGATATTTAACATTTCATTAATATCGGTAATTTCTAATTTTTTCATTAAGAAAGGAATGATTGAAGCATCAATATCACCAGTACGTGTTCCCATTGTCACACCAGCTAAAGGTGTGAATCCCATAGAAGTATCCACTGCTTTACCACCTTCAACCGCAGTAATTGACGCACCGTTACCTAAGTGACAAGTAATAATTTTTAAATCTTCAATGTTTTTACCTAACATTTCGGCAGCACGACGGCTAACATAACGGTGACTCGTTCCGTGAGCTCCATATTTACGCGCTTTGAAATCTTCATAATATTCATATGGTAAACTATATAAATAATTTTCAGCAGGTAAAGTTGTATGGAATGAAGTGTCAAATACTGCTGCCATTGTTGCATTAGGAACGCGTTCTTTAAATGCACGCATAACTGCTGCTTCCGCCGCATTATGTAATGGTGCAAATTCTGCTAATGCATCTACTTGTTCGATTACTTCATCATCTATTAAAGCAGATTCTTTAAATAATTCGCCACCTGCCACTACACGGTGACCAATTCCCGTAATTTCACCAAATGAATGAATAACATTATTAGCTTCTAATTGTTCAAATAAGATTTCAACAGCTCGATCGTGAGTTGCGATATCCTCCACTAATTTCACTTCTTGGTCGTCACCATATTCTAATTTGAATACAGAGTCATTAATCCCAATACGTTCTACTAATCCCTTAGCGATGACCGTTTCCTCAGGCATCGTATACAATTGAAATTTTAAACTTGAACTACCAGCGTTCACTGCCATAGTAATAGACATTTAACATGTTCCCCATTTCTAAATAATTTTACATAAAACCATTATAACATGAAACGCTTTATTTTTTTAGTATTAAATTCAAAAAAGTCTTATAATATTTGTGAATAGAAGCATGATTAGCTAAAAAACGACTCCTATTGTACCAATATTTTTGCTACCTGTGATTGTGAAATAATTAATCAGTTTTTAATCAGATAGCCGTTTACAGTTTTATCTAGCGTGGTATAATGATTGATGAATAAAATAAGAAATTAGGAGCTCTCAATGAAAAGAATAAATGATTATCTCAAAATGGAAACATCAACCATTATTTTCTCAATCGTGATGATTACTTTAGGTTGCGCAATCTATGCGGTAGGTATTAATAGTTTTGTTCTACCTAATAAATTTGCCAGTGGTGGCGTGTCCGGTATTGCGATTATTTTATACTATATGCGTCAAATTAATGTTGGAGCCACCAACTTTATCCTGAATGCGATTTTACTACTTATCGGCTGGAAATTTATTGAAAAGAGAACACTGGTCTTCACTATTTATGCCTTAGCTATGATGAGTTGGTTCATGGAAATTATCCAAACACCTGGATTCACCTCAGAAAATGTCTTAATTTCTTCGATTGCGGGTGGTGTCATCATGGGGATCGGTATGGGGATTATTGTCCGTGGTAATGGAACGACTGCCGGTACCGATATTATCGCTTTAATGTTGAAAAAATTCTTTGGTTTAGGATTTTCACTGGGTGTCTTCTTAATTAATTTATTAATTATTATCGCGAGTTCCTTTGTTATTGGTCTAGAAAACGCGATTGTCACGTTAATTATGAAGTTTATTGCTAGTTATATGATCGATGTATTCACAGAAGGTTTTGACCGTCGCAAATCGTTAATGATTATCTCTGAAAAACAAGACGAAGTAGCGCATGCTATTATTGAACAAGTTGGTCGTGGCTTAACAGTTTTAAAAGCCTATGGTTATTACAGTCATCGCGAAAAAGATGTTTTATATGTCATTGTGAGTCGTCATCAAGTCATCCAAATTCAACGACTCATCTCAAAAATTGATGCTAAGGCCTTTGTTACCATCTCCGATGTCCAACAAGTTATTGGTCAAGGCTTTACTTTCTACAATGCCGGCAATCGTAATAAGCGATTTTATTCAGACAATGCCAATTACTAATTCACATTAAGATAATGATACCAACAAGGGGAATTTAGAAGGGAGTGTACCAGAAGTAGAAAATTGAATAATTTTCGCTTCGTCGGTCAACCCCCACTTGTCACTTTCCCCCTTGAACAAAATTAAACGTACATCAAGATTACAAAAAATAATCGGCGACGAGATAGAAATTCAATCTTTTCTATCCCGTCGCCGTTTTATCTAAATTAATCTTAATCTTCATCCATTTGTAAGATAGCCATGAATGCTTCTTGAGGTACTTCTACAGACCCCACTTGTTTCATCCGTTTCTTACCTTCTTTTTGTTTCTCTAATAATTTCTTACGACGCGAAACGTCCCCACCATATAATTTGGCTGTTACATCTTTACGCAATGCTTTTATATTCGTTCTCGCAATAATCTTTTGTCCAACCGCAGCTTGGATTGGCACTTCGAATAATTGACGTGGGATAATGCCACGCAATTTCTCAACTAATTCACGACCACGACCATAAGCAAAATCTTTATGAACAATCATACTAAAGGCATCGATTAAGTCACCATTTAATAATATATCCATTTTAACTAAGTTAGATGGTTTGTAACCAATAATTTCATAATCTAATGACGCATAGCCTTTGGTATTAGATTTTAATTTATCGAAGAAGTCATAAATAATCTCAGCCATCGGCAATTCATAAACGACATTAACACGATAATCATCTAAGTAATCCATCGTAATAAAGTTACCACGTTTACGTTGACCAATATCCATTACTGCCCCAACATAGTCATTAGGCACCATAATCGTTGCTTTAACATAAGGTTCGAAAATCTGATCAACTTCAGTTGCTGGTGGCATCATACTTGGGTTATCAACAATTACTTCTTCACCATTCGTCTTTAATACTTTATATATAACCGATGGTGCGGTCGTAATTAAATCAATGTTAAATTCTCTTTCTAGACGTTCTTGAATCACATCCATATGCAGTAAACCTAAAAATCCAGTACGGTAACCAAAACCTAATGCTTGTGACGTTTCCGCTTCGAATTCTAAAGCAGCATCATTTAAATGCAGTTTTTCCAAAGCTTCTCGTAAATCATTATAGTCATTGGAGTCAACCGGATAAAGACCAGCAAAAACCATTGGATTTAATTTACGATAGCCTTCTAACGGTTCTGCTGCCGGACGATCAGCTGAGGTAATGGTGTCCCCTACCCGTGTATCTTGAATCGTCTTAATACCGGCCGTTAAATAACCGACATCCCCAACCATTAAATAGTCCCGCTTAATTGGTTTTGGAGAAAATACACCTACTTCGACTACTTCAAATTCTTTGCCATTACTCATTAAACGAATCGTGTCACCTGGTTTAACCGTCCCATTCACAATTCGGACATTTAAGACAACGCCGCGATAACTATCGTAAGCTGAGTCAAAGATTAAAGCTTGTAAAGGTTCATCAATATCCCCCGTCGGTGCAGGCACCTTTTCAACTACCTGCTCTAAAATTTGATCAATTCCAATACCGGCTTTGGCACTCGCAAAAACAGCTTCACTGGCATCTAACCCAATAACGTCTTCAATTTCTTGTTGAACTCTTTCAGGATTGGCTGCTGGTAAGTCAATTTTATTAATAACCGGTAATATTTCTAAATCGTTATCCAATGCTAAATAAACATTCGCTAAGGTTTGTGCTTCAATCCCTTGAGCAGCATCGACAACCAATAGCGCCCCTTCACAAGCAGCTAATGAACGCGATACTTCATAAGTAAAGTCGACGTGACCTGGCGTATCGATTAAATGAAAAATATACTCTTCGCCGTCATTTGCTTGATACTTCAACTCTACGGCATTTAACTTAATGGTGATACCACGTTCACGCTCTAAATCCATTGAATCAAGCAATTGGTCTTGCATCTCACGATCCGAAACCGTATGGGTTTGTTGTAAAATACGGTCGGCCAAAGTTGATTTACCATGGTCGATATGGGCAATAATCGAAAAGTTTCTTATTTTTTGTTGTCTTTTTAACATATCATCTCTTAAAGACATAATTTCACATCCTTTTGCTTGAATTCAGTAAAAACTTATTTCAAGCTTTATACATACATGATTAATAGTAACAAATTTTTGCTTAATTGAATAGTCATTTTTATCATATTCTCTTAAGTATTGATTGACAATGATACTTTATACAATGCTCTTATCGTATCAAACTATCCTTTTAGAAACAAATATTTAATTTTCAGTCATTTTGAGGCATTTTATCTTCCTCATCCCTCATGGCGCTTTTCCACATAAATAAGAGACTGGATGAAACTCTATAAAATTTCTTCCCAGTCCCTTTTTATTTTCTATTTCTAGATTAGTTAAAATCGTATAAAACCTTTGACGTTGACGTTATATGATTGCTAATGATTACAACCTACAAACGCGATGTTCCTACTGCGACACCGCCGTTGACGTTATATGACTGCTAATCAGTACGACCTACGCAAAAACAAACGATTTTAAACTGATTAAATCTGTTCTTACTAACGACTCATTTAATACTATGGAATATAGTAATAAGCACCATTAGTTAAGATTTCAGCCACTTGATGGACTGACATATCTGGACTTAATTCATATTCTCCTGCTTGAATTAATGTATCTAAGCCCCAGTTTGCGATAATTTCTTGTAATTCAGCTGAATCTTGAATAATACCTTCATCTGCTAAACGATTCGCGATAGTCGTTGAATCTTCCCCTTCACTAATCGTGAAAGTAGTGGTTGAGCTCGCTTCAGCTGCAACTTCATCATTATTTCCTTCCGTCGCTGCTTCCGTCGTTTCGCCTTCGGCTACCGTACTTTCTTCACCACTGGTTGGTTCAATAGAATTACCAGAAGTTGTTTCTTCTTTCTTTTCTGATTGTTTGTTCATTTGCTCTTCTAAGGCTGACATATTCTCAGATAATTTTTGTTTTTCTGACTCTAAATTACTTTTCTCTTCTTGTAATTTACTTACTTCCTCACGATATTGGGCTAATTCCTTATCGTTATTAGAACCATTAAACAAAGAGTTAACCGTCACACCCGGTACCGGTACATTTCCTTGACCAAAAACAGCATAAGCACCTGATAATAACGCCGCACATAAAAAGCCAATTCCCATTGATCTTAATGTTTGTTTACTCATGAAATCATTCCTTTCTAACGATTTTCGATGTAATCATCAACAATCGTTTGAACGGTTTTAACATTCAATGCTACATCAGCTGCAATTTCTTGCATGGTGAATCCTTGAGAATATAAACGAATTACTTCTTCTTTGGTTAATTCGGAAATTTCGGTAGTATCGACTACTTCAACTTCTTCTACTAATTGTTCTTCATCGGTAACTGTTTCGTTAGGATAATTTTGGTCACTACCATAAACTAAAGGAGAAGGTTCTTTTAATTCTTGCTCAATTTCAGCTACTCGTGTTTTAATATTATATAATTCTCTTGATTGTTGAATTTGAAATTCTTCTAATTGTTTTTCAATATTTTGATCGTCTTTTGCATAAATAGAAGCAATCAATAATACGATGGCGATTGCTAATAGTGCAATCACTAAAATCCATATATCCATAAGGCACCTCTTTCATTATTCATACTTTCTATTTTATTCAAAAAACTGAAAATTTTCAATAGTAATGCTATTACAATCAGATTAAGTTTTTCAAAAAAGTTGAAATAAATAGCGTACTGACAGTATAATAGAAGAAAGTATTGCTTTTTTATGGAGGAAATATGAAACAGGAAGAACATACAACCAAAGCCTTATATCTACTAAAGGATAAAGGTAAACATGGGTTATTCAAAATAATTTTTAGTCGTACCGGCGTTATTACCATTTTATTATTAGTTCAAATTTTCTTCCTCTTCTCAATGTTTAAGTGGTTTGGTGAATATTTTCCAATAATCAATGGTATTTCCCTTACATTTTCAAGTTTTATTGTTATTTATATTTTAAACTCACACAAAATTAGTGCCACTGCCAAAACAACCTGGATTATGGTAATCATGACTTTCCCAATCTTTGGTGGCTTACTCTATGCTTACACTCATAGTAATTTAGGACATCGAATTTTAGCGCGTCGCATCAATCATTCCATCGTCCGCAGTGAACATAAAGTTCGCCAAAATCCACAAGTGATAGAAAAGCTAACTAAAGTTAATGAAGGAACTGCTACCCTTGCTCACTATCTAAGATTAAATGGTAATTATCCTGTCTATAATCAAACGACAACTGAGTACTTTAAAACGGGTGAAGATAAATATCAAGCGATGATGATTGAATTAGAAAAAGCCCAACATTTTATCTTTTTAGAGTATTTTATTATCCAAGAAGGTGAAATGTGGGGACACATTCTAGAGATACTTGCCAGAAAAGCAGCCGAAGGGGTTGAGGTGCGTGTCATGTACGATGGTACCAATGCCTTTACCAAAGTTCCTTGGGATTATGATGCGAAGATTCGTCAATTAGGGATTCAATGTAAGATGTTCGCCCCGATTACACCATTTGTATCCACTCACTACAATTACCGTGATCACCGTAAAATACTGGTCATTGATGGGCATACGGCTTTTACCGGTGGCGTTAACTTAGCGGATGAATATATTAACTTAATTCACCGCTTTGGTCATTGGAAAGATACCGCCATTATGTTAAAAGGTGATGCGGTTAAGACATTTACCCTGATGTTTTTACAACTATGGAATATGGATGAAGAAAAGCCGCGTTATTCTGCTTATTTAAATGAAGCCAATCCCCTACCTAACAAACAAAATGGCTTTATCATTCCTTATGGAGACGAACCTTTTGATAATGAAAAAGTTGGCGAAAATGTTTATATCGATATCTTAAACCGTGCTAATCGATATGTACACATCATGACCCCCTATTTAATTCTTGATAGTGAATTAGAAAATGCTATCAAATTTGCTTCCAACCGTGGTGTGGAGGTAAAAATCATTTTACCAGGTATTCCTGATAAGAAAATTCCTTTTGCCCTTGCAAAAACATACTACGCCTCTTTAATGGATGCCGGTGTTGATATCTATGAATATACGCCTGGTTTTATCCATGCAAAAGTTTTTGTCAGTGATAATGATACGGCGGTTGTAGGTTCCATTAATTTAGATTATCGTAGCTTGTATCATCATTTTGAATGTGGTGTTTTACTTTATAAAACAGACTCGATTGCCGATATTGAAGAGGATTTCCAAGAAACATTAGGAATGTCAGAACTTATCTTATTTGATAAACTGAATAGTCGTCCCTTTACTCAAAAATTAACAGGGTGGATCGTTAAAATCTTTGCGCCACTCTTATAAAAATGGTACCTGATGGCTAAATTATTATTATCAGGGTTGTCTAAATTATTTCATAACGTATATAAATTATTAATTTAAAAGAGACCGAGTAGACGTTTAATTGATACGAACGACTCTGTCTCTTCTTTTATGTTATAATAGAGGCTAAGTTTGTAAAAATCTTTAAGACGAAAGGATGTCCATGATGACCTATCAATATATTTTTATCGATTTAGACGATACGATTTTTGATTTTCAAAAAAGTGAACAAAAAGCCTTTAAAAAATTAACGGAACATATTGGTTTCCCCTACTCAGATGACCTATTCAACCAATTTAAACAATATAATCAACAACTATGGCATCAAATCGAATTAGGGACACTTAGTAAGTCAGAACTACTCGCAACCCGCTTTCCGAATTTTTTTGAGCAGTTCGGTTTTTCGGTAGTATCGGATAATATGGATGATTATTTCCGTGATCAACTTGCAGAAGCTGGTGATTTGATTGATGGTGCAGAGAACTTCTTAATTACGCTACAACAACATCAAAAAACATTACTAGCAGCATCCAATGGCGTCTATCCAACGCAAATAAAACGTCTAAATCAAACTGGCATCATCGGCTATTTTGACTATATCTTTATCTCAGAAAAATTAGGCTTTAGTAAACCTGATACTCGCTTTTTCGAAGAATCATTTAAACAAATTAATGATTTTGATTTTGAACAAGCCATTATGATTGGTGATAGTCTTACCTCTGATATGCGTGGTGCGCACAATATTCAAATGCATTCGATTTGGTATAATCCTCACCAAAAGCAACAGCCAGACGACTTAACCATCACCTATCAAGCACAAAACTTCAAAGAAATATTAGATATTTTAATTTAAACTATCAGTGGACGAGCGATAAAATCCAGCACTTTGTTAAACTTGTCCACTTTTTATTCAACCTTTTATACTAATGAATTCTAATCAAGAGCAAAACTCAATCGTTTTTCAACTTTTTGTCTAATTCTTACTGTACGGGAGGTGAATAAACAATTCGAGAATCAATCGATTTGCTTCATTTTTTACTCCGATCAAGGTTTAAAAAAAACAACTGAATTCGTCTTTAACAGCCTTTTTTAAAACCTATACCTGTAAATTGTAATTTTATTTTGCATTAAATTTAAGGGGTGCTTTGCACTAATAAATCGAGTAGGAGACTAGCCATTAATTGACTAGTCTCCTACTCGATTTAAAATAGTCCTTTTTTCAATATATAAATACTTTAACTGCCATAAGCATACCCTTTTTCCAGTTCGTCTTTACTTGTAGTTATTTCTATTGTGATATGATCCTTTACACCCGATGTATGGGCAAGCTCTGCAATTTCTTCTTTGATTTCCCTAGTCTTGTTTATATCGGAAGAGTCTATAAGAACCGTAACGATAAGGGCATTTTCTTCTCCGTCCAGTGACCAAGTGTGAAAATGAGAGAGGTCCTTTACAGCAGGAATATTGTTAATGGAGTTCGCCAGGTTCTCTACGTTTACATTTTCCGGCGAACCGTTCAATAAAATTTTCATTGTACTGAAAAATTCAGGTACAGTTTTATAGAGGATATAGAGTGCTATCAAAATCGATAAGATTGGATCCAATCGATAAGCCTCGGTAAAGTTCATTACGATACTCACAACCAAGACCCCAATCCACCCTAATACATCTTCTCGCATATGCAGGTTCAACATGCCTTCGTTTTTAGATGACCCTTTGCTTAGAATCCAAGCCGCATATCCATTCAATCCAATATCCACGAGTGAAAGCCAAAACATGCCACTGTAATTAACCGGTTGCGGATCAATCAAACGTGGGATACTTCGGTAAATCATAAAAAATGAGCCGCCGATCAGTACTACTCCAGTTATCAACGCCCCTAATAATGAAAAGCGGTTATAACCAAAAGTGAACTGTTCATCTTGCTGCTTTTCTGAGTACCCCTGGAAAAACCAAGCGAATCCAATAGAAATGGAATCTCCTAAATCATGAACGGCGTCGGACATAATTGACACACTATTGAAAAGAGACCCAAAGAAAAATTCAATCATGGAAAAAATAAAGTTGATGAAAAAAGCAATTTTAATATTTTTATTCGGTTGATTTTGGTGCGAGTGATTTTCTTGTTTCTCTGACTTTGAAATTTTAAAAACCTCCATTTAGTTTTATACCTTATTAGCTTTTATTGTTCTTGTTCATTGATATGAGTTAATACTTGTTCGAGAATACTGAAAACATGAAGATCATCAAGACTGTAAACCATGCTTTTCCCTTCTCTTCTTGCCTTCACTAAACGTGAATCTTTCAATATTTTTAGTTGGTGTGAAATCGCGGACTGTTCCATATCCAATGCAAGCACAATGTTTCCAACACTGAGCTCTTCTTTCTGTAAAAGAAAGAGAATTGACAAGCGTGTAGGGTCACTAATCACTTTGAATACTTTGCTTATTGATTGGATCTTCTCTTTATTGATTGGCGAAGTTGTTGATGTATCCATATGCTCTTATTCCTCTCACATGATTTTCTATTCATATATATAATACCACATGAGTAAAACGATGCTAGTTTTTTGTTTATAGACAAAATTAAGACTTTTGTATCAGCAATAGTAGTCCATTTGAATAAGAAGCATCTTGTCTTGACAAAACTCATACAGTGAGTTAATATGATTTTATAAACATATGATTTGTTGTTCATATGTAAAACGTAAAGATTCCATTTACATATGGGACAACTGAAAGGAGTCAGAGACAATGGAAATTACTTGAATACTTCTCTTCTTTTAGTGGGAATTTGTGTGATTTAATAAGTAAATGAATGGAAATCAAAGGAATTATATAGGAAGGTGATAAAAATGGAAACTATCGAAGAACAACAATCTCAAGAAAAACATAATCACAACCACGACCATGACCATGAACACGGAAAAATGCCAATCGTTTTATACTTTATTGGTTTAGCCTTAGCGGTGATCGCTTTATTTTTGAATGAAGATTATCAGTTAATGCGAAATATTTTATTCTCAATCGCTACAATCAGTGCAGGATATCATGTCATTATTCTTGAAGGCCTTGGAGAAACAATCGAGAACTCCAAAGTTCAAAAAAAGTTCATGCCCAACTCTCACATTTTGATGGGATTAGCGGCCATTGGCGCTTCTTTAATGGGGAATTTTTGGGAAGGTACATTATTGATTCTTATTTTTTCTGGTGCACATTTTTTGGAAGATTATGCAGAAGGAAGAAGTAAACGAGAAATCACGAAATTACTCGAAATGAATCCAACGACTGCCCGGTTAATCCAGCCTGATGGCAGTACAAAAAATGTTGACGTCAGTGAATTAAAAGTGGGAGATAAACTTCAAGTATTGAATGGCGATCAAGTCCCCATTGATGGCGTCATTTTGTCAGGCTCTACGTCCATTGATGAGTCATCTATTAATGGAGAAAGTATCCCAAAAGAGAAGTCCAAAGGAGACGACGTTTTCGGAAGTACAATCAATGGAACAGGTACTTTCACAATGGAAGTCACTAAAGAAAATAAAGATACAGTATTTTCAAAAATTTTACAGTTAGTAAACCAGAACCAAGACAACCAAACAAAAGCTGCGAGTATAATCCAAAAATTTGAACCGAAATACGTTACAGTTGTTTTAATTGCCATTCCGTTATTCATGTTATTGGCTCCTTTTCTCCTAGACTGGACATGGTCACAAAGTATCTATAGAGGATTGGTCCTTTTAGTGGCAGCTTCACCCTGTGCTTTAGCAGCGGCTACTGTATCGGTAACTTTATCGACGACTTCTAACTTGGCCAAAAAAGGCGTCCTTTCAAAAGGTAGTTCTTACCTGTCTCAATTAGCCGATACTCAAGCCATTGCATTTGACAAGACAGGAACCTTGACTAAAGGAAAACCTGAAGTAACCAATTACTATTTTGCTGATTCCGTGAACGAAGAAAACATGATTGATATCGTAGTAGCTCTTGAAAAAGAATCCAATCACCCTTTAGCAGATGCTATTCTAAGAAAGTTTGAGCAAAAAAATAAACTAACTATCGAAGTAGAAAACCAGATCGGCAAAGGATTGACAGGAGATTACAAAGGGAGAAATTATCGTATAGGAAAACCGACTTCGTTTGACGATGTTTCAGATGAATATAGTCGTTTAAATAATGAATGGTCGTCAGAAGGTAAGACGGTCGTATACGTAGCAGTAGATGAGGCTGTTATAGGTCTTATTGCCCTCATGGATGTTCCGAGTGAGCATGCAAAAGAAACCATTGATTATTTCAAAGAACAAGGCATACACACCACATTAATTACTGGTGACTCAGAAATGACGGGTAAAGCTGTCGCTAAACAATTAGGAATAGATGAAGTGATTGCGAATGTCATGCCGGAAGACAAATCCAGAATTATAGACGAACAAAAAGAAAAATACGGTGTAGTTACCATGGTTGGAGACGGAGTGAATGATGCCCCCGCTCTCGTAAACGCAGATGTGGGAATCGCTATGGGAGATGGGACCGATGTGGCAGTAGAGGTATCGGATTTAGTTTTAATGCAAAACGATTTATCCAAATTGGTACAATCTCATAATATATCTACGAAAATGAATCGTGTCATTTGGCAGAATATTATTTTTTCAATGGCCGTTGTTGCCTTTTTAGTTGTCGTTAGTTTCTTAGGCTTAACGGATATTGCAATCAGTGTCATTATTCATGAAGGAAGTACATTGGTTGTTATTCTGAATGGGCTTCGATTGTTAAGGTCTAATTCTAAGCCTATCAAAAATTAATAACCTGTTTCAAATATTAACTAATTCTCGTTTTCATATGCCTCTGAAGTTTTGGAAACTTTAGAGGCATATTTTTATAAATCAGTTAGTATCAAAAACAATCGATTATGGGACGATTTTAAATAACAACTTTTATAGACTAGAAGAAGGGTTTTTAGTGCCAAAACTTTGCTCTTTATCTACGTATCTTTACCCACCCTTTATGATACAGTTGAGAAAATCAAAATAGAGAAGGAAGAGGATTATGAGTGGGTATATATATGGGTATGCAAGGGTAAGTACACGATCACAAGAATTGTCTCGTCAGTTGGATTTGCTCAATGAACATAACTGCAACGAAATACTGACCGAAAAAATGACGGGAACCAAAGCTAACCGTCCGCAATTAAATCGGCTGAAAGATAAATTGCGTCCAGATGATACAGTTATCGTGGAAAGCTTCTCTCGTTTGGGGCGCAGCACAAAAGATTTAATTGATCTTGTAAATTACTTTGAAGAACATAATGTAAAGTTGATCAGCTTAAAAGAGAATTTTGATACGGTCACTCCCCAAGGGCGACTTATGATGACTGTGTTTCAAGCATTTAGTCAATTTGAACGAGATTTGATTGTTGAACGCACAAAAGAAGGTTTAAAAAGTGCTCGAGCTAGAGGGCGAAAAGGCGGGCGTCCTCCTGTGAACCAACGAGATATTGAACGAGCAATAAAATTGTACAAAAGTGAGGAATATAGTGTGAAAGAAGTTGTTGAGATGACAGGAATCAGCAAGTCAACGCTTTATCGTTACTTGGATAAATAAAAATTGACGATTAATTTTATTTAATCGTGGGAAAGAGGTGTTCTCATGAACCAAGAACTTCCTCCATTAACTTCATATTCAGAAGAACTACGACAAAATGCGATGGATAAATATCAAGTGATTGCCCCTTATCTTAAGCATGAAGAAAGTTTGAGTAATATTGCTGAAGAATCAGGGGTTCCAAAAAGAACTTTATACCATTGGGTAAATCAATATCAACAATCAGGGTTTAAAAGATTGATCCGAAGAAAGCGCTCGGATTCAGGAAGCTTTAAAGTAGAAGAAAATGTACAAGAAGAAATTAAAAAGCTTATATTTGAAAACAAAAAAACACCTTAACTTCTATTCATCGGAAAGTCTGTAAAATTTGTAAAAAGAAAAATTGGGCCCCGCCTAGTTACAATCAAGTATATGCGATTGCTAAAAATCTGTCGCCACAATTAAAGGAACTTGCTCATAAAGGAAAAAAAGAATATCAAAATAATTATGATTTGGTTTATCGTCGTGAGTCTTATTATCCCAATGAAATATGGCAGGCTGACCACACTCCCTTGGATATCCTTGTTTTAAACGAAAAAGGAAAGCCTGAGAGGCCATGGTTAACAATTATTTTAGATGATTATAGCCGAGCAGTTGCAGGGTATTTCCTTAGTTTTCAAGCTCCTTCTGCTATTCAAACTTCTTTAGTTTTACACCAAGCAATATGGAAAAAAAGCAACTCTGATTGGCAAATATGCGGTATACCTGAAACTTTCTATACCGATCACGGAAGTGATTTCACTTCAAATCATTTGGAGCAAGTCGCAATTGATTTAAAAATCAATCTTATTTTTTCTACGGTAGGTATGCCAAGAGGACGGGGGAAAATAGAACGTTTCTTTTTAACAATTAATCAATTATTTTTGCAAGATTTACCAGGTTACATTGGGAATCAAAATACTTTAAATGTTCTTACGATAAAAGAGCTTGATGAGAAATTAGCGCATTTTATTATATATGACTATCACCATAGAGTGCATGGCACTACAAAACAGGAACCTATAAAGATGTGGAATAATTCAGGATTTCTTCCTCATCAACCAGATAGTCTAGAAAGTTTAGATTTATTGTTATTAAATGTTGGAAAGCCAAGAAAAGTTCATTCTGATGGAATTCACTTCCAAGGTTTAAGATATATTGACACCAATTTAGCAGCTTATGTAGGTGAAACTGTTATCATTCGATATGATCCAAGAGATATTGCTGAGATTCGTGTATTTTACAAAGACCAATATTTATGTACGGCAATTTCTCCTGAAATTTCTGATTACGAAGTCGATTTAAAAGAGATTGTTGCGGCACGTAATAAAGGACGGAAAAACCTTGAAAATCAGCTCCATTCTGGAAATAATATTGCGGAAGAACTTATTTCATCTAAGCAGAAAGAGTTAGATAATCCTGTAAACAAAAAGATTCTAAGAAGTCAAAAATTAAGAGGTATTACAATGAATAAAACACCCTATTTTATTGAAACAAAAGAATATAAACGCTTTGTAGAATTTTGTCAGGCATGTATCAAATACAAATATATCGGAATTTGTTATGGATTACCCGGAGTTGGGAAAACTTTATCCGCTAAGCAATATTCAAATTGGAATTGGGTCGAAAAACAAATTGATTACAAAAAATCGGAAGAAATCGGAATGAATGCAGATGAAAAAATCCTTGAAGCGAAAACAATATTTTACACCGCTCCAGCCATACGGGCGACTAAAATGACGAATGAAATCGATATGATCGGTGGTAAAATGGGTATGGTTAAAAGTATGTATAGAGTTCTTCAGTTAGGAGCAGAAGAAAAATACTCAACGAATGTGTATGAAGAAATTGATCTCATTATTATTGATGAAATAGATCGATTAAAAGTACAGCATTTAGAACAATTAAGAGATATTTATGACCAAAAAGATGTGGCTATGATCTTTATTGGAATGCCGGGTATAGAAAAGCGATTGGCTCGTTATCCTCAACTCTACTCGAGAATAGGTTTTGCCCATGAATTTGACAGATTGAGTAAAGACGAGATCCACCATATTCTGGAATACAAATGGGAAGAGTTAGGATTATCTGTCCAACTGGAAGATTTTGCTAATTATGAAGCTGTCACTAGTATTATTAAAATTACCAGTGGAAACTTTCGACTTATCCAAAGACTTTTCACCCAAATCGAAAGAATATTAGAAATCAATAACCTTGAAACTATCACGACAGAAGTAGTGGAAGCTGCACGAGATAGTTTAGTCATTGGAGTAAAATAAGTAATAAAAAGGACTATTTCATTTAGCGAAATAGTCTTTTTTTGTTCTATTAGTGCAACATAGCGCTTGAAGTTAGTGCGAAATAAAACCAAAATTTACACCTATACCTAATCACCAGGGAAATTTCTTCTATTCACAACCAAAAGCACACAGCCAACAAAATACAGTCAACCTTATATCTTCAATATCACAAACAAAAAAAGAGTGAATTCACAATAGTCACTAAACGTACCTATAACGATTCACTCTATCTTTTATTATCTTTTCATTTTAAACATATTGACGTTTTTCACCGTTCATATAAGCAGCATCAATTAAGCCGCCACCTAAACATTCTTCGCCACGATAAAAGACAACTGCTTGGCCTGGTGTTACTGCACGCACTGGTTCATCAAAAATAACTCTCGCTTTAGTGCCTGATTCATCCAATTGCACTTTCACGTTAATATCTTTTTGACGATAACGGAATTTAGCTGTACATTCAAATTCTTTTTCCGTCCAATTATCAGTTGTAAAATGAATTTCACTTGCTTCTAAATATTCAGAATATAAATTATCATGATGGTAACCTTGACCTACGTATAAGGTTTGAGTCGCTTGGTCTTTACCAATAACAAACCATGGTTCATTAGAAGTACCGGCTGTGCCACCAATTCCAAGACCTTGACGTTGCCCAATGGTATAATACATTAATCCCATATGTTCGCCCATTTCTCGACCATCTAATGTCATCATTTTACCGGGTTTGTTAGGTAAATAATTCGCTAAAAACTCATTAAAATCACGTTCACCGATAAAGCAAACACCCGTTGAATCTTTCTTTTTAGCTGTCGCTAAACCAGCTTCTTCGGCTATTTTACGTACTTGTGGCTTTTCTAAATGACCTAATGGGAACATCGCTTTTTTCAATTGTGCTTGTGATAATTGACTTAAAAAATAAGTTTGGTCTTTATTTGCATCTTTACCACGCAATAAATGAACCACACCATTTTCATCTGTTTCCACTTGCGCATAATGTCCCATCGCGATATAATCCGCACCTAATCCCATCGCATAATCTAAAAATGCTTTAAATTTAATTTCTTTATTACACATGACATCAGGATTTGGCGTACGACCATTACGGTATTCTTGTAAGAAATATTCAAAAACGCGATCCCAATATTCTTTTTCAAAGTTGACTGAATAATAAGGAATGCCAATTTGTTCAGCAACTTTTGCTACATCTTCATAATCTTCCGTTGCGGTACAATAGCCCTCATCATCTGTATCGTCCCAGTTTTTCATAAATAAACCGACGACATCATATCCTTGTTGTTTTAATAATAGTGCGGCCACCGATGAATCGACGCCACCACTCATGCCTATTACGACGCGTGTATTTTTGTTATCAGTCAACACATGACCTCCTATTTATATTGTTATTTGTGTTCAATCATTACATTTCGATCGACAAAACCATCAAAAATAAAGTTAATTTTTTCTACTAACATCGCATTATTATCTAATTTTGAAACATCAACAGCAGTTAATTCATTACTCGTAACAGTCGAGATTTTTAATGTTTTCAAATCATTTTTTACTGTCACTTTTAATACTAAACCTCTACGATGTTCTGTATCTAAAGGTCGTTTATATTGAAAATTACCACCTTTAGTCTCCATGAAACCATTATCTCTTAAGGTATAAGGTTTACATTCTGGGCTCATGCTAAATGTACGATTGAATCCTTTTAATGTTGCGGTTGTTGTGAATGCCATAGTTGTTTGGTCCTTTCTTTTAAATTAATTAATTGTTGGATAAAAGTATCAATTTCTTCTTTGGTGTTTTGTTTACCAAATGATAATCGAATACTTTGGTGATGACGCTTGTCATCATTTGGATAATAAGCTGATAAAACATGACTTACTTCTAGACTTCCTGCTGAACAAGCACTTCCAGCTGAGATAGCGATATTAGCTAGATCAGTTTGGACTAACAGCTGACTTGCATCAATATTGGGAAAGTATAAATTAACAATATAGGGTACTTGATGAGCGCCATTACGTTCAAATTCAATGCCCTTTTGCTTGAGTTGAGCCATTAAATAATTCGCTAATTCACTAGCGGTGTCCAAATTAGCTTGGTTTGCTAATTCAAAAGCCTTCGTCAACCCTAAAATATAAGGAAGATTTTCTGTTCCAGAACGTAACCCGGCTTCTTGTCCACCCCCATGCAATAAAGGCTGAAGCGTCATTTTTTCATCCCATGGTTGATAAGCTAAAAAGCCAATACCTTTGGGTGCACCTAATTTATGACCAGAGGCCGAATAAGAAGTGGCATTTAACGCCTCGAGATCTACTTTACCATGACCAAATGCTTGAACGGCATCAACATGGAACCATTTCACATGGTCTTTCGCAATTTTTCCAAGTTCATCAATCGGTAAACACGCACCTAATTCATTGTTAACCAACATGGCTACCCAACCCATTGTTTGTGGAGTGGTTGCGGCAATAAATAGTTCAACAGAATAATTTAAATCATGAGGTTTTAAATAAGTGATGTCGAAACCTTGAGTCTCTAAATACTTTAACACTTCTAACACTGATGGATGTTCAATTGCCGTAGCGACAATATGATGACCATAACCTAGTGCTTTTGCTTTCATTGCTTGTGACAGAATGGCCCAATTATTCGCTTCAGTCGCCCCACTGGTAAAATATAAATCTGCTTTTGGTAAATTAATCAGCTCTTTTATCTGTTGGCGTGCTTGATTAATTAAATGTTTATTTTTCTTTCCCGCTTGATAAACACTTGATGGATTATAATAATTTTCCAACAAAGCTTCATGGATAACTTTTGCTACTTCTGGATCAACGGGTGTCGTTGCGGCATTATCTAAATATATCACGACACATTCCTCCTTATCACATTGTCTATTATACTACATTCCAATTTGTTTGTGTATGGATAATTAAAGGACCCTTATCATTGAATCAATCATTTGATAAATAACATCCTAACAAACTTTAAAATACATATTCAAACCCTTTTGTCATTCAAATGAATATCATAATGTATTCACAACTTCAGTATCGTAACATATAATAAAGATGTAACCAAGACTTTTGCTTTAATTTAGTAAATATTTTAAAATAGAGTTATTAATTTATAAAAAACAAAGGAGGATTAGCATGTCTCAACCATTAGCTTTCCGAATGAGACCTCGAAAAATTGAAGAAGTGATTGGTCAGCAACACTTAGTGGGACCAGGTAAAATTATTGATCGCATGGTTCGTGCTCAAAGACTCACTTCCATGATTTTATATGGTCCTCCAGGCACAGGAAAAACCAGTATCGCCAGTGCCATTGCCGGTAGTACGCAACATGCCTTCCGCGTCCTTAATGCCGCCACTGACAGCAAAAAGGATATCGAAGTCGTCGTTGAAGAAGCAAAGATGTCAGGCACCGTCATTTTATTACTGGATGAGATACATCGTTTAAATAAAGTTAAGCAAGATTATCTACTCCCCCACCTTGAAAGTGGACGAGTGATTTTAATTGGGGCCACTACTGAAAATCCTTATATATCCATTAACCCTGCTATCCGTAGTCGCGTACAAATCTTCGAAGTCAAGCCACTAACGAGTGACGAAATTGTTGAAGGCTTAACCAATGCGCTTTACGATTCAGAACGGGGCTTAGGTCACTATCAAGTTGAAATGGATGAAAGCACCTTACGTCATTTTGCACATGTCACCAATGGCGATATTCGTAGCGCCCTCAATTCACTTGAATTAGCTGTTTTATCGACAGAAGCGAATGAAGACGGTAAAGTAGTCATTACTCAAGATATTGCTGAAGAATGCTTGCAACGCAAACGTTTGGCTCATGATAAAGATGGCGATGCCCATTATGATACCATCTCTGCATTACAAAAATCCATTCGTGGAAGTGATGTAGATGCTGCCCTCTATTATCTAGCGATTTTACTGGAAGCCGGCGAGTTAATTATTGCTTGTCGTCGCTTATTGGTCATTGCTTATGAAGATATTGGCTTGGGTAACCCTCAAGCAACTGAAAGAACAGTAGCCGCTGTCGAAGCCGCAGAAAAATTAGGCTTACCTGAAGCACGTATTCCGTTAGCCTTTGCGACTGTAGAACTTGCCTTAAGTCCAAAATCCAATACCACAATGATGGCATTAGACAATGCGCTAGCTGATATTCGCAGTGGTAATATTGGCCCTATTCCTGATCACTTGAGAGATGCTCATTATAGCGGAGCAGCTAAATTGGGTCGTGGTGTTGAATATAAATATCCTCATAGCTATCCTGGTCATTGGGTCTTACAACAATATTTACCAGATAATGTTAAAAGTAAACAATACTTCAAACCAGATCCAACTGGTAAATATGAAGAAGCCCTCGCTAATGTCTATAAAAAAATAAAAAGTCAATCATAATTTTCG
>NZ_BCQX01000016.1 GCF_001552295.1 Globicatella sanguinis NBRC 15551
TTGTACAACCACTATGTTTAGGACAAACTCTCTGTTTTAACAGGGAGTAGTTGATTAAACATCCAAAGTCTCCTAAAAACTACAAAAACCCTAACAAACGCAAGGTAATCATCCTACTTCAACGTTTGTTAGGGTTAAAATGCATACTTAATCATGCATCTCATTATTTAATTAGTCATTTAAAAGACTTGAGGTTTCTTTACGAGATAAGTATTTACTACGCTTAGGAATAATCAAGCTTTGATTGATGCGCGCCATTAAAATTAAGACTACCGCAGCAATCACTGTTGTAGCTAACCAGCCACCCCATAATGGCAATTGATTTAAAGCCAATCCATCTACAGCTGGCAATACTAATGGGATGACAACATAACGTAATGCAAAATACACCAGTGAAACCAATAAGCTAGCCGTTACGATATTTAAATAAGTCGAAGATAATCGACGATTATTCAATGTTTTTTGCGTATATTTCGCAAACACCCCTGCAATTCCTGTTGCTAATAATGGAGTAACTTCTGTTAAAATCTTGGTTATCCAATCCCATTCAGGGCGGCTTAATATTAAATTAACGGCACCGGCGATCGCTGCAAAGACAATTGCCGTTGCTGAACCATGGCGCAGACCTAACCAAATTAATGGTACTAAGCCAATGGCTAATGTAACACCTAGGCTTTCTGTTGATTGCCATTCAAAGCCAATCGCCCGCCATAAAGCTACCAATGCTGTTGAGATTAATCCATCCATTAATAAACGAGTGGTTCTTTTATTCATTCCAATACCCTCCCTTATTCTTCAGGTTGATAACTTGAAGCTTCCATAATAATTGGTAAGACTACCGGACGACGCTTCGTTTCTTGATATAAATATTTACCAATTTGCTCGCGTAAATCTTGTTTTAATTCATTCCATTCAAAGTCTTCGCTCGCTAAATGTTTATCCAAAATATCTAAAGTCATTGTTGAACACATTTGTAAAATTTCAATGTTTTCTTTGACGTAGATAAAGCCTCGAGAAGTAATTTGTGGTCCAACTAACACACGACCTAAGCGACGTGAAATAGTTGCGACAATCACAAAAATACCTTCTTCACTTAAAATGCGACGATCACGCAATACGACGCTCCCAATATCGCCAACGCCAATGCCATCAACTAAGACATCCCCCGATTCTACTTGTTGCGTAATTTGGAAACGCCCTTTGTATAGTTCAATGACATCACCAACTGCTGGTATAATCAACTGATCGTCTTCATAGCCCAATTGTTTGGCTACATTCGCATGGGCATGTTGCATGCGATACTCACCATTAACAGGGATAATATATTTAGGCTTTAAGAAACTCATCATTAATTTTAAATCATTGCGGCTTGCATGACCACTAATGACAACCTTATCGGTAATTTCTTCAACGGTTGCGCCACAACGATAGACACTGTCTTTAATACGAGCCATTGCTGTTTCAAAGGCTAATGAAGGTGTTGAAGCGATATACACTAAATCACCTTGTTTAATTTTAACTTGACGGTGATGGCCTAAAGCCATTAATTCGATAGCTTTTAATGGTTCCCCTGCATCACCAGTTTCTAAAATTAACACTTCATCGTCCGGTGTTTTATCTAGTCGCTTAATTTGACCTAAAACACGCTTGCTTGGAATTGAAATCTTCCCTAATTCAATCGCTAAATCGACAATGTCATATAATTCTTGACCAGAAAAGAAAATCGTACGATTTGAACGATAAGCGGCTTCTAATAATTGTTGAATCCGTGAAATATTACTACCTACACTCGCTACAATAACACGTCCTGGTGCATTCGTGAAAGTTTCCGTTAATTCTTCAACTACTTTATAATCGCTAATGCTATCAAAACTTGATTCCGCATTGGCAGAGTCACTTAATAAAGCTAACACGCCCTCTTCACCAATATCTGTCAAACGACCAAACTCCGTGCGATACATTGGACTCGCTGCTGGATCGAAACGGAAATCGCCAGTATAAACAATTTGTCCCTCATCGGTATGAATGACAATTCCCACAGAATCAGGAATCGTATGGGTCGTTCTAAAGAAACTAACCTTTGCGTCTTCAAACTCAATTTCAGTTTTCTCATCAATTTGGAAAAAGCTATTTAAACGATCAGCCAAGCCACGTGCTTTCGCTGAGATAGATGCAATCCCAATCGTAAATTCCGTACCAAAAACAGGAACATCTATTTCATCTAATAAATATGGCAATGCTCCTACGGCATCGGCATGTCCATGGGTTAAGAAAATGCCTACCACCCGATCTTTATTATCAATTAAATATGAAAAGTCGGGAATAACAAAATCAATCCCCAATAATTCTTCTTCAGGATAAACTAACCCGCAATCTAAGACGAAAATCGAATGATTCACCTCAACTGCGTATAAGTTTTTCCCCTCTTCTCGAACCCCACCTAAGGGTATAATTTTTATTTTACTCATTTTACACCTCGAAATATATTTTAACTGTCTAACTCATAGAATGGGCAATTAGTAGAAATTTAAATGATTTTCGCTTCGTCTGCCAACCTCACACAGTCGGGAGTGAGAAAGAAGTAGAAAATCGATTGAATTTCGCTTCGTCTTTATGCCCACCTTCTTAGGACATCATTTAAGACCACTCAACCACTGCACTTTTAATTATCGAGCAATCACTGGATTGAATTTATACTCAATCTCTTTGAGACGCAGTTTAAGACAACTCAACCCTGTACTGTACGATAAAAAGATGGAACCAAACGAAATTTTTAAAGTTTATGCCCAATCCTAGTTATTTAAAATTATAACACATTTATCCTACTGATAGTAATAAGTTATGTAATAAAACAGTAAATATATGCAAAAGCATTTGTGAAAACGATATTATCTTCATATTTTTACTGAGCAGTTTCCTTTAAGGTACAATCAGTCTTTGTTACAATAGACGAGACAATAGGAATAATGACATATTAATCGATTAATCGTCATTATCAGACGTTTTTCCACAATCTGATTTGTTATTTTATCGAAATCTAAGAATTAACGAAAAGAGGCCATTAGTATGACCTATTTATTACTATTTCTAGAAGGTATCTTAACCTTCATTTCCCCTTGTTTGTTACCCATGATTCCTTTATATTTAGCTTATTTTACTGCTCAAGATGAATCCAAATCAACATTTATAGAAGCATTAAAATTTGTCTTAGGCTTTTCTGTCGTTTTTATCGCGATGAGTGTTTTCGTTAGTACAATTGGCAAATTTATTATTATTAACCGCCAAACAATTCAAGTGGTGACCGGACTGCTATTAGTCTTACTAGGTATTGACCAGTTGCTAGGTCATCGTTTTTCACAAAAAATATTTAAGGGGATGCAAACCAATCGACTACCACTCAATCCCTTTATTTTTGGAATGATATTTGCAGTAAGTTGGACGCCTTGCGTTGGTGTCTATTTAGCGTCGGCTATGGCCTTAGCTCTCAATGCTGACCACCAAATAGAAGCGGTACTGCGTATGATGACTTATGCCTTAGGTTTAGGAATTCCTTTTATTTTAAGTGCACTATTTATTAATGAAAGTAAAGACGTCTTACAACAAATCAAAAAACATACTCATCTCATTCAAATTATCTCAGCGATACTATTAATTGGTTTTGGCTTATTAATCGCAACGGGCTATATTTATCAAATTTTACCGGTCTAATAGGAGGAACAATCTATGAAACGTCTTACCATCTTAGGACTTAGTTTAGTCTTCATTTTTATCTTAGCTTTTACTTTGCAACAACAATTATCAACTTCACCTAAAACAGAGTCACCACTCACTTCTAGCCAACAAATAGCATCTGAAACTGAGCAATCTGTGAGCGAGCAAGCAACAGCTGACAATAATGAACAGTCTACTATTGACTCAACGGATAATGAAACTAATAATAATTCTACCGTAGCTGACTCAAATGAAAATAATGAAGCCACTACCGAATTAGCCACTTATAATTCTAACCCTGATCAAACAACTCAAGAGTTGCCGATGATTGAGACCACTCTGGAAACAACGACCATTGCCGAAATGGCTCAAGAAAAAAATCTAATTAATACTGATTTACCAGAAACAGTTATTATTGATCAAAATAACCAAAAATATTCCTTGTATCGCTTACTCGATCGCCCGACTATTATCAATGTTTGGGCCAGTTGGTGCCCTCCTTGTCGTGAGGAAATGCCCTACTTCCAGAAACAGTACGACTTACATCATGAAGACATTCAATTTGTCATGTTGAATGCGACGCTATCACGACCAAGTGAAACCGAAGAAGCAGCTAAAGAATATTTAAAAGAATTCAACTACACTATGCCTATTTATTATGACTTAGGATTTAATAATCAAGTCAAACTCGAAACTGCCATCTTACCGTACACGATTGTCGTCCATGCAGATGGTAGCTTTGATCGCTATCCTGGCCAAATGAGTGAAGAACAATTAATCGAAATTATTGATGGTTTACTTGCAGAATAAACGAAAGGCAAGGACGACGTAATTATTGAATCATTTTCAATCCGTCACTTCTCACTATACACTTGGGTTTCAGCCAGAGTAGAAAATCGCATGATTCTTGCTTCGTCTGACCTCCCGTACAGTTTGGGTATAGACAATTGGACAATGCACGCTTCGTCTGACCTCCCCGTACAGTTTAGGAATAGACAATCGGACAATGCACGCTTCGTCTGACCTCCCCGTACAGTTTGGGTATAGACAATTGGACAATGCACGCTTCGTCTGACAGTCCTCGTACAGTTTGTAAGTAGACAATCAGACAAGGTTCGTTTCGTCTGACCTCCCCGTACAGTTTGGGAATAGCCAATCGGACAATGCACGCTTCGTTTGCCATCCTTGCAAATTGAAATAGGTCTCAAACAAGTCATTAAGATGTCGCTTGAGACCGCACAAACACTGAGATATAAAATATTCAAATAAAACCAAACAGAATTTTACTACCACTGTAAAATTACTAAAATAGTACTGGTGATTTTTTCTACCCTCACTAAAAAATAAAAATACTCGCAAAAAAGACAGGCTAAAATTCGCATTACAATAACGAATCTTAGCCTGTATCTTTATTTTTTTCGTACTAAATGTTTAGTGGACCCCACAATAAATAGCCTATCTCTTGTGGATTCACATAGAAAGTTGTAGAGCCTTTAAAAATTCTAGCACCTATATTATTTATTTTCTTTTAACAATGCTTCAAATTCATTTAAGCGTTGTTCGAAGACATCTAAAGCAGCATCGATATAGTCACTTTGTGTCATATCTAAACCAGCTGTTTTAATAATGTCAATTGGGTATTGGCTACGACCAGCTTTTAAGTAACCTAAATATTTATCCAATGCGCCCTCTTGCCCTTCTAAAATCGCTTTTGAAAAGGCCGTTGCAGCAGAAAATCCTGTTGCATATTGGAACACATAATAATTATAGTAGAAATGAGGGATACGGCTCCATTCTAAAGCAATCTCAGAATCAGAGTTCACAGCCTCACCATAGTATTTACGATTTAATTCACGGTAATTATCTGATAAAAATTGTTGAGTTAAAGGTTGACCGGCGGCATCAGATTGATACATAAAATGCTCAAATTCAGCAAATTGAGTTTGACGATATACAGTCCCTTTCATACCATCTAAGAAATGATTGATAATATATAATCTTACTTGTGGATCTTCATATTTATCTAATAAATAAGCGGTTAATAAGTTTTCATTAGTAGTCGAAGCAATTTCCGCTAAGAAAATAGAATAGCTACCATAAGTATAGGGTTGATTTTTATGTGTTAAATAACTATGGGCACTATGTCCTAACTCATGTACTAAGGTATATAACCAGTTTACGTTATCTTGCCAGTTCATTAGGATATAAGGTTTCGAATCATAAGTCCCTGAAGAATAAGCGCCTGAACGTTTGCCTTTATTTTCATATAAGTCAATCCAACGATCTTCAAAGGCTTCACGCATAATCGCTAAATATTCTTCTCCTAATGGTGCTAACGCTTCTAAAGTAATTGATTTTGCTTCTTCATAAGTCATCTTAATCGGTGCATCACCTAATAAAGGTGTGTACATATCGTACATTTCTAAATCTTCTAGACCTAATAACTCTTTACGTAAACCAACATAACGATGTAATAAGTCTAAACGTTTATTAACAGTGTCCACTAAAGTATCATAGACCGATTCTGGAATATTATTAGTAAATAAAGCTGCTTGACGTGCTGATTCAAATTTATGCACTTTAGCATCATAATTATTCACTTTAATATTCGTTGATAAAATAGAAGCCATCGTATTTTTAAATTGATCGTAAACTGAGTAGAATTTTTTAAAAGTCTCTTTACGCACACGACGGTCAGAACTTTCTAAAAATTTACTATATAAAGAATGCGTTAATTGAACTTCTTTGCCTTCTTCATCCTTAATGGTTGGAAATACTAAATCCGCATTGTTTAATAAACCAAAAGTATTGCTTGCCCCTTGGAATACTTCACTTGCTTGAGCTAATAATAACTCTTGTTCTTGTGGTAAAACATGCGCGCGACCACGACCCATATTATCTAAATGTTGTTGATAATGTTTTAAACGATCATTTTCGTCGATAAATTGAGTTAAGGTAGCTTCAGGAATGGTATTCAATTCTGGTTCGAAATAAGCGACTGTTTCCCCAAATTGACCATATAATTGAGTTGCTTTGGCATACATTTCTTGATAGGTGCTGTTAGTAGCATCTTGGTCATTTTTTAAGTGTGCATAAACATACACATTAGACATTTTACGCGCTGCTTCGCCAATTAAATCTAAGGCATCTGCTAATACTTCTGGCCCTTCTGCTAATTTTCCACTAAATTCAGCTAATTTGGGAAACATGGCTTTGACTGCTTCAGCATCCGCTTCTTGCGCCGCGTCATCAGCATACATGCTTGTTAAATCCCAGGTATATAATTCATTCATCTCTTCACGTGACTTTAATGTTGACACTTGAATTCCTCCTTATATTTCACATGGTTAAATTTTATCACATTGACCTTTTACTTTCCAATGATAGTGTCATTTTTTCTCATATAAAAAAGCAAACAATGATATAAAGCGGAACAAATGTCTTCCAATGGTGATCGTTGGATTAAGGGTAAAGTCGCTAATCTAATCTTCTTTTCATTCACTAATGCGATTAAAATTTGATGAATCGTCATTACCGTTATCGGTCGCTTTGCTCGTTGCAACCGTGCACACACTAAAGAGAGAACCATCCACATCGGTGTCTCAATTAAAAAAGATTGCCACTGATACTGAAAAATCCAATCGGGTATCCTATCGATGGTTGTGCCAGCTTCATGTAATTGATGCATCACAACTTGATAAGCCGGATTTTGCTGATAGGCACGCTTAGTCATTGGCACTTTCTCTTGTGCTAAGATTTTTGATTTGAAAGAATAAGGTCCTCCAAGCTGTCGTTCAAATTGATTGAGCCAACCACTGGTCAATGGTATCACCTCACGCTGGCAGTACCACGATTGAGGCGAAAAAATAATCGGCAACTGACTATAACGTATTAACACTCGCTTCTTTTCATCCATCCCAAGCCAATAATATCCCCAATCAGGATGATAATGAAGCAACTGTCGTTGCCAAGTAGATACTCGGTGGCTTTGCCAATATTTTAAATGGGCAATCCAATAGATTTTAGGCGTAATCGATAAATAAGCTTGATGACGTTGCGAAAGTAAATGAGATGAAATAACAGAATTTTGAAACTCTAAAATAATCGGTGGCTCGCCATGATACCAACAATCGACCTGCTGATTAATGGTCGGTAACCAAAATTCAAGCTGTGAATTAACACTGCCTAAGGCTAACAGTCTTTTGCCCTGTTGATGAATTGCACCTTCACCTTTCAACTGCCTGCCTTGAGAATTATCGGACTGACATTGCACCAAATGGGCAAAAAAATAATTACCTTTACGACTTCTTTTTAAAATCACCGGTTGCTGACAAACAGGACAATGAAAGGTACTTTGTAAAGCAAAGGCTTCTTGAGCATAAATGAGTTGACCGGCTTGATCGATGGCTGCATACAAATAAACACCCCTGCTTACAAATACGTAAACAAAGGGTGTTTTACTTCTATCATAAATATTTACCAAAGTAAGCCAAAGTGTCATCTTGACGAATTAATTCACCATATTCTTCTAAAACAGCAACGGTTGTAGCGGTACCTTCACCAAATTCTTTCATCTTCATAATCGCATAAACTGACTCTTCTTCTAAAATGAGTGGTTCAATATTAGTGATAACAAAATAATAGTGTTTATTCATATAATATAAATCACCTTGAATTGGCGCATCAACCTGCTCTCTAGCAAATTTAATAAAGCCATCTAAATCCTCAAAGCGCACAATATTATGATTAGGCAAGACTGAGTTTTTCGCTTTATCTAAAGCCTCTGAAAGTAAATCACTTAGATTTTCTGGTGATTTTGTTGCTTCATCGTCTTCATCGTCAACGTCTTCGATAGCTGGTTCTTCTTTCCTTTTATTAGTAACCGCTTCGCTTTGTTGTCTTCTTCCATGGATTCGTTTTAAAACTTCTTCATCGAAGAGACTATCAATATCCTCAAAGTCTGAACGGCTGATATATAATTCAATTCCGTCATTACTTGGAATTACTTGGAATGTGATAGCTTCTGAATCATAAAATTGACGCTCAACGTCAACCTCTTCCAAGATAGAATAAAAGAATTTTTCAACACTCTTTTGATCACTAATCAAGTCTAAAAAGTTGATGCCTCTTTCTTCTAAGTCCTCAACGTCAATATAGACCTTAATTAGATTTTCATTAATTCTTTCCATTTCCATCTACTTCACCTCCAATTAGTTTCACTCTAAATTATACAATAGATAAACACAGGTCTCAATAGACATGCATGGGAATATAATAGCAATAAAGCCCACCAATTACAAGCTTTTTTCCTCAAACTAAAGTTTGAATTATTAAAATCCATTCAATAGTATTTTATATAAATTAACCAAGCAAATTTTTTCTATTTCTAAAGGACTAAAAATTAAAAAAGAGAATTTTTATCGAAACTCTACCATCTAGATACTAAAAAGTGGTAACTTTTTTATAAATTCACGTTACGCCTCTTTTGTCTTACACATTTAGCTTGGTATGGTGAGCGTCTCATTTTAACAATAATAAAAGTGAAAAGAAAGCACAAAAAAGCCGGAACAACGTTCCGGTACTAATTTCAATATTCTTATTCATTAACAAGGGCTTGCGCACGCGCTAATTCTAAAGCACGAACTTCCCTTGGTAAGAAACGACGAATTTCATCCTCATTAAAACCAATTTGAAGACGTTTTTCATCAATCATAATTGGACGACGTAATAAACCTGGCTCTTTTTGAACTAAGTCGAAGAAGTCATTCAAGGGCATTTCACTTATATCAATATTTAATTCAGCATAAGCTTTCGAACGAGTTGAAACAATGTCCTCTGTTCCTTCTTCAGTCATTCGTAAAATAGCTTTGATTTCATTTAAAGTTAATGGCTCAGTAAAAATGTTACGTTCTTGATATGGGATGTTATTCTCTTCCAACCATGCTCTTGCCTTACGACATGAAGTACAACTTGGTGTAACGTATAATGTTACCATATATGATCATCCTTTCGATCAATTCCGATAGAAACGAGTTACACGTTGGTTCGCCAATTACAAGTAAACTTTTATTATCACACACCACAAAACCTAAAAAAGATCATGAAAATAATCTTTATCGTTTACGAGTAATATTACCAACTATTAATATTATAACACCGGAAAGAATTGATTACAACGCAATTTTTGAAAATGATTAACAAGATTAAATAATTATTAAGTTTTCAGACTGCGCTTTCACAGAAAAAGTTTGTGCATATTTTCTTTTATTAGACTAAACTTGACTATTGAATTAAAGATAGTTAATATTATTATAGAACTTTGTAAACACGATTATATCAGCCTATTAATTAAAGTGTTTTCAAATAATGAGAGCTTTATAATCTGATAAACAAATTTGTGATTAATACCACTTGTATATATTATTTATTTATAAGCACCTTTGAAACTTAACAAATATTTAATAAAAAATAATGTAATAAACTAGCAGTAAGAGAGGATTTTTTGATGAAACCAACAATTTTTTCAGGTGTTCAACCGACAGGAATTCCAACATTAGGTAACTATATCGGCGCAATGAAAGGCTTCGTTGACTTACAACATGACTATGACGCAACTTATTGTATTGTTAACCAACATGCTCTTACGGTGCCTCAAGATCCAGTCAAATTAAGAGAACAAACCTTACAATTAGCAGCCCTTTACTTAGCCTTAGGAATTGATCCAAATGTTGCGAATATCTTCGTCCAATCGGATGTGCCTGCTCATTCACAAGCGGCATGGATGGTCATGTGTATGACCGGTTTAGGTGAATTAGAACGCATGACTCAGTTCAAAGACAAAGCTACGAAACAAGAAAGTGTTGGTGCTGGTTTATTAGTCTACCCTCCATTAATGGTAGCCGACATTATATTATATGATGCTCAATATGTGCCAGTTGGTGATGATCAAAAACAACATATTGAATTAACCCGTAACTTCGTTGATCGATTCAATGCTCGTTTTGGCGATGACATCTTAGTAAAACCTGAAGCCATCTTCCCTAAAGCAGGCAGTCGTGTCAAAAGTTTACAAGATCCATTATCAAAAATGAGTAAATCAGACAAAAACGAAAAAAGTTTCATCTTATTATTAGATGAACCAAAAGCTATTACTAAAAAAATTAAAGGCGCGGTCACTGATTCTTTAGGAACCGTTAAATATGACGAAGAAAACCAACCCGGTGTCGCAAACCTCTTAAATATCTTCTCAAGTTTAAGCGGGCGCACTATTGATGATTTAGTAGAAGATTATGGTGACACTGGATACGGTCGTTTCAAAGGTGATTTAGCCGAATTAGTCGTTGATACTTTAGCACCTATTCAAGAACGTTACCGAAAATTATTAGTCAGTGATGACCTACGTGACATCTTACATACTGGTGCTCAACGTGCGAACGAAAAAGCGTCTGCTACCCTCGCACGTATGGAAAAAGCAATGGGAATCGGCTACTAATATGGTATTAGGTGACTGCCATTACTTTAAATAATTGACCTCACAGAATGGTTTTGTGAGGTTTTTTAGTTTTTTGTTCATTGATATGAGGTTAGGCATTTTAGATCATTGCTAGGAAACACTTTAAGTATACCATTTACTTTCTTCTATTTAATTGATTGCGCAGTGTTCTCAAACGGTGACTAAATGAGACTAAACATTAACTTAATTAATTCAGTCAAGTATTGGTCGTAATTAAAAGCGCAGCGTTAAGTGGACTCAAAATAAGTCTTAATGACTAATTATTATGCTTCTCGACTGTTCTTAGTTGGCAGATTAACCCAGAATTATTCAATTTTTTAGTTCTTGCCTCCCCCAAAAATGTGTTCGTTTTCTAGACGCAACGAAAATTATTCGATTTTCTACTTCTTGCTTACTCTCTACGATGTCCTGTTAGCAGACGAATCGGGATTCTTTTGACTCTCTGCTTCTGTCTATCTCTCTTGCCCTTTCCTATTTACTCCACACTGCTTATTTAAATAAACAATTGAATTTTATCTAAATTAACAATTTTAAAATAAATTATTTCAATAAAGCACCTTACGGATGCTCACCTTATACTTAATTTAATATTTAGCTTTTCTTTTCATGAAAACGTGATAAAATCAATCGCTAACCCTCCAAATTGTTTTCAAGATGAACTGATTTTATAAATTACGCTAAGCGTTTCATTTTACTTTTAAAAATTTAGTTGTTACGATTTAATTATCAATTAGAATCTAGATAATTGATTATGGTTAGCTTTAGTCAGCAAAAAGTTAACCTTTACTAAATTGTTATATATATGCGTTAGTCAAGCATCACTTTAGTCTTAATGTCCAAGAAAAGTAGTAATATTGCCAATACAAATAAAGGAGCGATTAAAATGACAAAATTCATTTACGGAACGTATGAGACGTATGAACAAGCTGCACAAGCAATTGACGAGTTAAAAAATCGTGGTATTAATTCTAGTGACATGGCTATCGCAACTAATAGTCAGTATGATAATTTATTAGATTTAGGTGTTGATGTCTTAGAAGTCGACCCTAATGAAGCGTCTGATAGTTGGTGGCAAAAAATCATTAATATGATTAACCCCCTCAACGAAGACGATGACAATGAAGTTAATCAGGAAGAACAATTAAAAGAATATCAAGAACTAGTGGCTGACGGTAGTATTGTCGTCTTAGTTGAGGAAGCTTTATTAAACCAAGCGAGTCCGATTAACTTGGACCCAGTTGATAATGTTGCCGAAGATGATCATGCACCAGAAGAAATAACATCGAACTCTGAATGGCTTCCATCCGAAGAAGGTGAATTACCTAAGCGAGCCTATGGTAGAAAAGTCGACACGAGTCGTACTGCAGGCATGAAAGGCGTTTATCGTAAAGAAGACACCTTAGGCGATACAACAGATGATACTTTAAGCGATACAACAGATGATACTTTAAGCGATAAAACCAATGACACTTTAAGTGATAAAACCAATAATGACTTATCTGATTCAGCCCTTGATTTAAATAACTTTAAAGCACACGATGGTACTGATAATGCATTCAATCATTCTCAAAAAGAGACTGATGCCTTTAAACAAACCTCAACCGGTACAACTGATTTTTCAAAAGAAACCCTCATGCACGAAAAAATTAAAGCGGAGCGTGCAGAAAGGCAATCCGCTGAGTTAGTCAATAATCAATCCAATGAATTTAATCATGACAATGATTCATTGAAATTGGAAGAGTATCCTGGTGGAGAACCAACACGTGAAATGATCGAAGATGAAAGCGTCATCGATCCCATGAATTTACAAGATGATAAACGTGAATTTAAAGCTTATTCTCATGATAAAGATGCCAATCAGTCGCCGATAAACAATCCGATTGATGATGCAACCCAGTCAAATGAAACAATGTTTAAGCAACAGCATGCTAATCCAATAGATGGTCCAACGGATACTTCTTATCGCGAAGTCGTTGATCCACCCATTGAAGATCCGATGATTGATGCAGCTGAACGACCAGCGAATGATCCTTATTTAGGACGAATGAACCAAAATATGACCGAATATCAAGCTAATCAAGTGGAGAAAGGGATCCAACAATCTGATTCTGTCCATGAACGCTATAGCGATCAATTAGAAAAAGATACTTTCCCACCTGAACCAGATGAAACAGATTATCGTCGTTTCGATGCTTGATTGAAAAGCGAACCCTCTAGATGATGAACCTGAAACTTTGCTATTCAAGTGACAGTGGTTTAGCATCGACTATGCCCCTTCCACTTTAACTATCGATGAGGCGTAGTACTATCTAATTTTATGATTCACTAATATGGGTGTAGAAAGAATCACATCGTTTACGATGACCTGGTTATTGAGTTAAAATAAAGTTCGATAATTTATCATATTTTATAAAACCTATTCACGTTTGTATCAAATTTCCAATCCTATTTTAGATTTTACGATAGATGACATAAAAGTTACACTCATCATATAGATGAAATCAACTCAATAGCCGCACCCATGTTATGAAAACAATAGACGAGTCATACGCAGTAGCAAGAATCACTTCCGGGTATAACTCGTCTTATTTGATATAAAGTATTGACAATGATGTATTAATTTTAGTATGGAATTATTTATTTTGATTCAATACTTCATTTGTTTTCATCTGGTTTGTCCATTAATAATCGTAAGCCATTTAAAATAACTAGAATCGTTGAGCCTTCATGGAAAACGACTGCTAATGGTAAAGGTAAAATACCGATGATATTTAAGATAATTAAAGTAATAATCACTCCAACAGCAAAAATAACATTTTGTAAGATTAATTTGTTTAATTTTTGACTTAGTTTAAAGCTATAAAATAATTTTGATAAATCATTTTTAACAATGACGACATCAGAAGATTCCATGGCTACTGACGAACCAGAGCCCATCGCAATCCCAATATTAGCATTGGCCAATGCTGGTGCATCATTAATCCCATCACCAATCATACCAACAACATGTTCTTTCTCTTGTTCTTCAAAGACATATTGAATTTTATCTTCTGGTAATAAGCCCGCTTTATAATGTTCGATTCCAATCTCATCAGCAACTAAAGACGCAACCTGCTCATTGTCCCCTGTTAATAAGACCACATCAATGCCTTCTTCGCTAAAATTAGCTACTGCATTTTTCGACTCTTCACGAATTTTATCCGCTAAAGTAATGTAACCCACGACTTCGTTACCTTGCGCTACCATAACCGCCGTTAAACCTGTTTGCAGTGCTTCTAAATAATGATTAGGGTCAGCATAATCCATAAAGTCACTTGGTTTACCTACGCGAATTGAACCTTTTTCCAGCCCTGATCCAGAAATTTCTTTTACTGGTATCGCTTGATCGACCGATTCTAACGAAATATTACTAAAATGCTTCACAATCGCTTTGGCAATTGGATGCGAAGAAGACTGTTCCATATAAACAACTTCTGCAATGACTTCTTCGGGCAATTGTGCTTCAACCACCTCAAAATTACCATACGTTAACGTACCGGTTTTATCAGAAAATAACATATCCATTGTCGATAGAGCTTCCATGGCTGCTCCACCCTTGAATAAAATACCATTTCTAGCACCATTTGAAATTGCTGCTAACGTAGCCGGTGTTGCTGTAGCGACCAAAGCACATGGACTCGCAACCGTTAAAAACACCATTCCCCGATAAAACGATTCTTGGAAAGTTAAACCTCTTCCATACATTAAAATCAAAATAAAAATCGGCACTGCAATTAAGACCGCAATGACATACTTATTTTCAATACGATCAATAAATTTAGAAATATTAGACGGACGACGTTCTGCTTCTTCAACCATATGAATAATATTGGAAAACAGTGTTTCATGCGATAATTTGGTAACTTCCATCTGAACGGAGTCACCTAAGTTAATAGTACCCGCAAACACATCATCCCCTACTACTTTACTAACCGGTACCGATTCACCTGTTAAAGCAGCCTCATTGAAATTAGATTCACGATCGATTTTGCCGTCAATCGGCACTTGAGCCCCTTTTGCCACTACAATCGTATCTCCTAATTTTAACTCATCAACCGATACTTCTTTAGTTTCTCCATTAGGTAATAACAATTGCGCCGTTTTTGGAACTTGTGACATTAACTCTTCGATTGCACGAGTTGAACGCCCATCGGCATATTCTTCCATCAAACCTGAGATAGCGAAAATTAATAATAATAATGCCCCTTCAGATTCATAATTAATTAAACAGGCCCCTAAAGCTGCTAGCACCATTAATAAGTCAACATTTAATCTCTTATCATTAATAGTATCTGTTATCGCGTGTTTAGTAGCAAAAAAACCTAAGAAAAAGATTGAAATATAGAATAAGATTTTACTTAATACGGGGTTCATCCCCATCGTAATAAAACCTAATACTAAAGCAATCACACCAAATATTAGAAAACGTCCTTGCATCGAGCTAGTTAAAAATTTAAACATCGTTCCTCAACCTTTCATTTAAACAAAAACGACCTTATCTTTACGACAACTAAATAATAAAAAATAATTTCTTATTTATATTCATTATAAATACATCCGAACAATAATTCAAGGGTTGTAAACGTTTTTATTTAGAATAATTATAATTAATGTAAAGATAACAATTAAGAAACTGGTTTAAGAAGTTAGCAAAAGAAAGAGTGGCTAGCAGTAGCCAAAATAATCATTGGGCTACCACTGCCACCCCAAAACGGTTAAGTAAACAAATATGTCAGAGCAGAATTTAAAAAGTTTTTGCCCAACCTCTTCTTTGTTAAACTTATTTTAATACCTACACTAGCTAGCTAACTTCAAAACGATTAACAAGATTTTCGTTAATTAATCACTATCCAGCTACATCAACCTGATTAGAATACCTCGGTTTCGCTAATGCAAGCCAATCATATATTTTTCGACCCAATTAGTATCTCAGGGTTGAATGATTGCATTCGCTCATATCGCTCAACCCAAACGTTTCTATTAATAAATCTACCAAGGACTAAGGACTTGAATTCGCTAATGCAAGCCAATAATATATTTTTCGACCCAATTAGTGTCTCAGGGTTGAATGATTGCATTCGCTCATATCGCTCAACCCAAACGTTTCTATTAATAAATCCGCCTAGGATTGAGGATTTGAATTCGCTAATGCTATCAACAACCCCAACGCCTCTATTAATAAATCTACCAAGGACTAAGGACTTGAATTCGCTAATGCAAGCCTACTCTAGTACTTATTACACACATGATTTAAATAAACACTTCAAGCTAGTCTTTTGTCTCACTACCATTATTGCATTTCTCTTAAGCGAGTATTTAATTGATAACGATCATTAAAGAAAGAACGATAAGATAAATACGTCGCAATGATCATCGCAAAAGAAGTACCGCCAATAATCATAAACATCACCATAATTTGATAAACAATCGCTTTTAAAGGATCGACACCCGCTAACATTAACCCCGACATCATCCCAGGTAAACTCACAATACCTGTCGTTTTAATTCCATCGACAGTTGGCTGAATCCCATTTTTAATCGTCAATTGAATCACCTTATGAGAAGCTTGATAAGGATTAGCACCTAAAGAAATTTTCTCTAAAACCGCTTGTTCTTGATCTTTATAGAATTGGAATAAATTTGAGTAAACTAACCCAACTGATTTCATCGAGTTACCGACAATCATCCCGGTAATGGGAATCATTTGTGACGGGATAAATTTCAAGTTTCCAGACAAGACTAAGATCGATAATGTTAAAACAGTCGTCGAAGCAAGTGCAACAAAGGAAACCAACAAAGGTTTATTTAATCCTTTACCACGATTAGCGGCATTGACAGAGGCATTAATCACAATCACTAAAATCATACCTGACGTTAACCAAAAATTGTCCATTTCAAAGACATAACCTAAAACATAAGCTACGGCTACTAATTGAACAATCATTCGAATAACAGCCCAGACAATTTCTTTTTCTAATTTTAATTTCTCACGATATGAAATACCAATCGCCATTAACACAAAGACAAAGGCTAAGACTAATGACAATGGTGATGCTTGTAAATTATTACTCATTAACATCACTTCCTTCCGCTAATTTCACAATTTCAATTTTACGGTCTGTCATTTCATGCTCTTCATCTAAGTGACTGACCATTAAGATGGTAGCATCATGCTCTTGACGATACTTTTCAAGCCATGACCAAATAATTTGTCGCGTATTAAAATCCAATGCACTTGAAATTTCATCTAATAACAAGACTTTCGAAGGATACATTAAATTACGAATCAAGGCAACCCGTTGACGTTCGCCTCCAGATAAAGATTTAATATTTTTATCTAAAAAACTATGCGATAAGTCAACATTGTTTAACATTTCAATCGCACGTTGTTCATCAAATTCTTCATGACGAATTTCGTAAGGAAAAGCTAAATTATCACGTACCGTATCACCGAATAAACTCGGTGTTTGATAAAAATAAGAAACAATTTGACGCAATTCAATCGGTGAGTAGTCATTGACATCTTTTCCTAATAAATGATAACTGCCACTCACTTTCAAAGTGGGGTCATTTAATTGAGCTAAAAACTTTAAGACAGTACTCTTACCACTCCCTGATTGACCCGTAATGGAAACAAATTCTCCCTGTTGTATTTCAAATGATAACTGATTGATAATCGCTTGCCTTTCATTGGCAATTGACAAATTATCGACTTTAATAATCGTTGTCATAAAAACCTTCCTTACACCTAATATTCTTAAGTTGTACGTTATAAACTATTTTAATTATAATAGTTCTAAATAACCTTATACACTCTATTAAATACTTTTACCGACTATAAGTCAAGCGAGTTGATTATAATAGTTTAATTTTCACTATTTCTTTTAATTAAGTGAAATAACCACAGTAAAGCCCCTGCAGTTCCAATATAATTGAAACGCCAATATTATTAAATAGTCTAATTGTACTAACTCTTAAACTCAATTTGAAGTTATATGAAGAACAATTTTATAAACAATCTATAATATATCAACTTGCGTGACACTCTTTATGCCAAACTCCAACTAAATAACATTATTCTTTCACATATTGATTTTTATAATTTAACCTACTAAATCATTATGAAAATAAAATGCTTCTTTTAAAAATTCAATCACAGCCTCATAAGTTTGACATACATCTTTTGGAGTTGAAAAGTGGTTGGTAATCTCATCTAATCGTCTAAATTCATAGGAAACATCCACCGTCCCATTTTTTATTTTCTGCAAAATACTTTGGTAAAATTTTTGGATTTCTAAAACTTCTGGATGAATTTTTACATGCACTTTCGAAATTGCTTGGGTGTATAAATTCATCTGTTCTTCATTTTCTAATAGGAAAACACTTAATTTTGACATGACTATTGCTCCTTATTTTAATTTGATATCTAATACTTGGTATCCCATCGCTTCAATTTTTTCTTTAATTATCTCCACTTCAACTATTGTCTCTTCAAAATTAAATTTTAATTTGCTTGAATTAAATAACACTTTTATACTTGATTGGTCAACACCTTTAAACGAATTGATCGCTGCTTGTATTTTACTTACGCATGTCGGACAGGTTAATGTTTCTAATTTAAATATTGCTTGTTTCATTGTGAATATTCCTTTCTATATTAATTTTTTAAACGATAATTTATCAACCGCATTGCATTTAAGATAACCAATAATATAGATGCTTCATGGATAAACATCCCAACCGCCATATTCATCCATGTACTTCTAAATAACATCAAAATCAAGATAAACACGACTAACAAGGCAATTGTTATATTTTGTTTAATATTCCAAGATGTTTTTTTCGTCAATCCTAATGCGTGATTTAAATGGTTAATATCGGATTTTACTAAAACGATATCTGACGTTTCAATGGCGACCTCCGTTCCAGACCCCATCGCTATCCCTATATCAGCTAATGCCAAACTAGGTGCATCATTGACCCCGTCACCTACAAAAACCACTGTTTTACCTTTTGCTTGTAATGACTTCACATAATTAGCCTTATCTTCTGGCAACAAATGTCCGATAGCTTTAGTTAATCCCAACTCCTGTGCAACGATGTCAACCGTTCCTTGATTATCTCCAGAAGCGACTATTAGCTCCTTAACACCCAGTGTTTTCATTTTCTCTAATTCAGTTTTAATTCCTGGACGAATTTGATCACGAATACCATAAATACTTACAATTTTTCCAGAAATAGCTTGTAACACAATAGAATAACCTTTTGCTTCGAATTGTTGAACTTTTGATAAGACTACTTCAGATATTTCATCGACTTCTGATTCCATCAATTCCAAATTTCCTACTGCTACTTTATGACCATGAATTATTGAAACTATCCCTCTCCCTTTAATAACTTGCGTTTTATCTAGTTTAGGCAGTGAGTTAACCTTTAAATAGCGAACGAGTGCTTTTGCTAGAGGATGACCAGATTCTGATTCAATTGCCGCTAAATAATTTCGATGATGAGGGTTATGGTCATCAAAAACCATCGATTCAACCACTTCAGGTTGGCCAATCGTCAATGTTCCTGTTTTGTCAAATATCATAACATCTGCATTAGCAAGTTTTTGAATAATCTGCGATCCTTTTATCAAAACACCATGACGAGCTCCATTACCAATTCCAGCAACATTTGAAATTGGTACTCCAATAACTAAAGCGCCCGGACATCCTAATACTATAATCGTGATACTTAACTCAATATCTCGAGTAAACAGCCAAGTGAGAATAGCCATTACAATCACAATTGGAGTATAGACTTTGGAAAAACTATCTAGCCATTTTTCAACAGAGGACTTAGAATCCTGTGCTTCCTCCACTAATTCTATAATTTTACCAAAAGTTGTTTCTTCTCCAACGGCTGTGGCTTTAATTTGAATGGTACCATCCTCTAAAATTGAACCTGCAAACACATGTTCCTCCACGCCTTTACTTAACGGAATAGATTCACCTGTAATTGATGCTTCATTGAGATACCCCTCCCCCATTATAATCTTGCCATCTACTGGCACTAGATCACCAGTTCTCACAAGGATCACATCTTTTTCAACCACAGTATCAATCTCTTTATTTTCAAATTTCCCGTTCTCTTGCAAAACTAATGCCGTTTTGGGTTCCATTTCAATCAATTCTTTAATGGAAGAACGGGTAAAAGCTAACGTTTTTGATTCAAGCCATCCGCCGAACAAAAACAAAAAAGTAACCATCGCTGATTCCTCAAAATTCCGAATGAAGATCGCACCAATAGCTGCGATAGAAACTAAGACATCAATGGAAACGACTTTCACTTTCAACGATTCAATCGCTTGAATTAATAATGGAAGAACCCCCAAAACCCCTGCGACTAAAAAACTAAGATCAGTGACATCTCTTATTTTGAAGAACCAAAGATTACTAAAAGCAAGAATAATGAGTAATAATTGTATCAACATAAGAATATTTTTGTGATTTAAAATCCATTTTTTCATTTTTTACCTCCTTACAAACAAAGTATATATCAATATTTGATTTAAAAAATTGACCTACATCAAGTTTTGTTCATTATTATGTTCAATCAGTAAAAAACAAATGAAAAAAATCAAATTCATTTTATTAGTTCATCCTTATTATCTCCTATGAATTGTAGACGTGAATTTATAATTGATACAAAAATCTCTCCCTAAAGTAGCGTGTCTTTCCACCTGTCTACTTTAAGGAGAGATTATATAACTTTCTTTAAGGTTTGAAAATAGTTTAAAAGTCCAAGGAATCATTGATAAAGAATTCCTTGGACTTATTAAATCACCTTTAATCTATGAGAGAGTCATCGACAACCAATTAAGTTAACTTTTGATTGATTGACTAATATCTCTATACAATGTTTCATCTATTTTTCTGAAGCACCACTGGATGCATCGACTGATTTGATAGTTGTTTTGGCTGGTTTAGCTTCTTGAGCAGAAGCACCACTCGTTGCATCTGCTTCAGGACTGACATCTGTATGACCCTTAGATGAGGCTCCACTCGTTGCATCGACTGATGTCGCCAATTCACCTGTTCCACTGACTAATTTTTGTCCCGTTACATTTAAATACCAGTCTAACCACGGTTTAAAATTAAAGACAACTTCATTAATGCCAGCATACGATCCATCAGCATGATGCATGGCTTCATAATGATGCACATTGATAATATCTTTGCTTGTTCCCGGAACAATAGTTCTAAAGTAGTCTTGATTACCGGCGCGTAAATTCGCAATTAAGTATTCCACATTTTTATATGTACGCGGAGGATGAACAGTTCCTAAACGACTTCCTGATTGAGACGGTATACGCGGCGCCATCATTGTATTAGCATTTTGGGCATGATTATAGTACAAGAATTGATTATTTTCATCCGCAAATGTAACTTCAAATGGTAAAGCTCGCAAGAATCGGTCTAATTGATTAACCGTTAGTACCCCATGGTCTAAACGAACATAATCATTTCCTTCTGCTGCCCCAACTACTTCAGCGGCTTTCTCCACCCACTCAGGATCATCAGGGTCTACTTCAGTGATAGTTGTTTCGATTGGATTAGTACAAAATAAATCTTCTGGTTTTGTCGGAAGTGGTTCTTGTAAAGGTTTAATAACCTCAATATATTTGACAAAATTTTCCAAACATGTTCTTAAAAAAGAAACTGTTCCAGCACTTTTAATATTTCCCATATCATCAAATGCTTCTTTTGCTTTACCTAACAAGAACTCATTACCCGGTAAAACATATGCCTGAACACCTGGTGCATCTAAAATTTTTCGTAAATGTACTTGGGCACGTGAAGTACCTTGCTCCAAATATGAAGCCCCCATTACCATAACCGGTTTATTTTTGAATGGATGTAATTTAAAAGATAACCACTCTAAGGTACTTTTTAAAGCAGCTGGGATTGTATGGTTATGTTCAGGTGTCGCAATAATCACACCATCGCAACGAATTAATTTATTATAAATATACTGAACAGCAAAACCATCTGACTGATCAAAATCTTGATTAAACATCGGAACATCTTTTATTTCCAATAATTCTAACTCGAATAAATCTTTAAATTCTTTCTGTATAAATTGTAATAACTTACGGTTATAAGATATTTCGGCATTTGAACCTACAATTCCAATTAATTTCACTTAACATCACTCCTTTACTTATTTTTCCCAAGAAAAGTTTTTAACTTGTTCCTCCATTGACTTTTTAGCTTCAACTAATTGTGCAGTAAATTCGATAAATAGTGTAAAATCTGCAAAAATTTGTTCAAGATCTTTTACTAACTTCTCGTCTTTCAAATTCCCTTCTTCATCAAAAGCTTGAAGAGAATTCCCTAATAAAAATTCTGAACTTGGTAGCACACGTGCTTTTACTTCAGGGGCATCTAATATTTGTCTTAATTGACTTTGAGCTCTTGAAGATCCTAATGTCCCATAAGACGCTCCAGTAATCATTATAGGCTTATTTAGTAATGGATAAATACCATAAGACAACCAAGCAATTGCATTCATCAAAACAGCAGGACAAGAATGATCATACTCCGGTGTCGAAATAATGACACCATCAGCTACTTCAATTTTATCAGCTGCTTTTTGTACTGCTTCCGGCACAGTTTTATCAACAGGTTTATTAAAAACTGGAAATTCATAAATCTCAATTAATTCAATTTCTGCTTTATCGCTAAATTTTTTCTGAATAAATTCCAATAATTGTCTATTAGTAGACTTAATTGAATTCGTTCCAACAATTCCAATCAGTTTCACTTTTTATACACCTCATTTTATTAATTTTTGATTCCTCTAGCTAAAATCTAACAATACCTAAGTTTGTAATTTTTAATAAAGACATTCCAAGAAGAAAGCACATCAACTATTAAAAATCTGATGATCCAAACTTTGGGGGCGATATTATAAACTCACTAACATTTTACTTAGTATTTTGAAATATTCTCCATCTCTGAACTAATTTTATTTTACCAATAAAATAAAAACATCACAAAGGAAAACCTAACTTTTTTAGTGCAAAACATCAGATTTTCGTAATCACTTAGTAAAGTATCACGCTACTAATCTGCATATTGCAGTAAGTCGTCGAAATTAATAATTTTAATCTTTCTTGGTGATAAAGATTTAATGATATTTAAAGATTCCAATTCTTTAAATTTTCGACTAATAGTTTCAGGCGTCGTCCCCAAAAAAGCGGCTAATTCTTTTCTTGATAGTTCCAAGTTGATAAGATTAGCATCAGATGATTGACCGGGGAGCTGCCCTAATAAATAGTTGACCAGTCGCATACCAACAGACTCATTCGCTACACGTGAGGTCATCTTTTCTGAAGCTTGTAGACGACGTGACATTTCTTCCAAAATTTTTAACGATACAGCAGGATAACTTAGAAGGACCTCTTTAAAATCATTAGCATAAAGTTGACATACCTTGGTATCAACCAAAGCATATGCATAGTCTTCATATTGGCTATCTTGTGAAAACAAGCTCCATTCTCCAATAAAATCACCCGGTTTCAAAATTCGAATTAGTTGTTCCTTTCCAGATTCTAAAAGATGAAACAAACGAACAGCGCCACTTTGAATAATGTATAAAGTATTAGTAGGTTCCTCAGCACGGAACAAATACTCGCCCTTTTTAAACTCAACAGCATGAATCTTTTGGTGAATCAGCGCTAACGAGTCTGATTCTAAATGATTAAAGATTGGGACTTGCAGCATACAATGATGTTCTGTTAAACACTTAGTTGTAATGATACTAAAACCTCCTTTCGATTTTCAAGACTTAGTTGTTGTTTTATCGAATTTGGTCACTATAAACAATTAAGTTGAATAGCGTTGCTACTATCTATCCATCTTGAAAGTCGATTATAAAATTTCTAATTATAGATAAACTAGGCGATTGTGTAACCCTTTTGAACAAAAGACTTCATTTTCCTTAGTAACCACAATCACCTCTATTTCAGGATGCCGTGCTACTTCGGTCATAATTGCTTGAATATCTTTCCCAAATAATCGCGTCGTCCAAATCTCACAATCCACCGATTTTTTAGAAACAATTGTAATACTGTCAATATTAGTTGCCATCGGATACCCTGTCTTGGGATCAAAAATATGATGGTACCGCTGACCATTCAATTCAAGCACCCGTTCATAAACTCCTGATGTTACAACGGACTCTTCTGCTATTTTTAAGATCGCAATATGTTCGCCACGAACTTTCTGAGGATTTTGAATTCCAATCACCCATAATTGATCCGCTTGATGCACTGCTGGGCCAAAGGTTAAGACATTCCCTCCTAAATTGATAAAACCTGACATAACTCCTCGAGCCTTTAACATCGCACAGACTTTATCGGCAATATACCCCTTCGCAATGGCTCCTAAATCGATTTTCATACCAGGTTCCATTAGAAAGACCGAATTATCCATATTATTTAACTGAACCTTTTTTGGATTGGTCAAAGCTAATTGCTTCATAATCTCTGTATCGGTCGGTAATTGCGCATCATCAAAGCCAATACGCCATAATTGAACCACTGGTCCCATCAAGATATTCAAATGACTTCCAGGAGCCAAACTATGTGATAAACCTAATTCAATTAGCTCAAATAATTCGGAATGAACCATAACCGGTCTCACACCGGCATTTAAGTTAATCTGCATCAACTCGGAACGACTATCATTGGCACTAAAACGCATATTATATTGGTGTAATAATGACTCCGCTTCATCCAAAATCGGTTCAGCATCATAATGTAAAATTTTTATTTCTATGATAGTTCCCATTAAACGGATTTTTCTACTGCTGAATTTCATAGTATGCTCCTAACTTTTACATAATCAACTAAGTCTATTGTAGAGTTTTATAAGCGTTTTCTCAAGTGAAGTTTAATCAATATCATTATTAATACTAAAAAGTAGGACTCAAAACATTTAATTGTGTAGAAAACAAATGGATATTTACTAATCATACATAGAGTTCGATTGAAAATGCTTGCGCTTGATAGATGGAGATGATTGTAAAAAAATAATCTTGATTTTTATCCACATTAAAAGACGCTACGCTTAAAAAAATTGTAACCCTAATGCAAATAAAAAAAGCCCATTACCTATTGAAAGGCATGAGCTAATCCCCAAGGGGACAAAACAAGGGCAAAACCTGTAAGATTATTTAACTTTAGTATTTTCTAAGCGATATATTTTCACCAGTAATTTCGTCATACCGGCTGCTAAAATAATGTGACCTAAACCAGACATTCCTTCGATTGCTTTAATGTTAATTAAGTCTTGTCCTTGAGCGGTAATTTGATAGATGCCAATGAAAACCATCATGACTAAAGTAAAGGTTAGCCCGCTAACATAGATTAAATAAGATTTTTTAAGACCTAATACACGATCCAAGGAGTAATTTCTAATTAGTAGATAAATGACTAATAATACTACAAATCCAAGTACTAATGTGTGCGTATGTAACACACTTAAGCGTGTATCACCGACAAAATTATTCAATTTAGTAAACTCGCGATAAAAGACACCGGCAACTAATCCCATTACTAAAAATGTAAAAGACATTCCTAAAACATCTTGCGCTTTAAAACTTCCTTTAAAGTAACGATAACCTGCAACCACAATTAGTAAATAACAAATCGTCTTCGGTAACATTAAGGCACCAATTGCTGGAATACTATCACTCAATAAAACTACTGGTAAATAAAAAGCAAAACTTAATAAAATCAGTAGCCACATTTGTTTAAGGCCCTCTTTATCCCGTTGTTGATAAGACCAATAAACAAGTAAGATACCTAAAATTAAGAACGGAATATTTCGTAAAATACCAAATAAATAATTGCCTTCAGCCGTTCCCCATTGATTTTGCGGTAAAGCGACCAACACAACTCTTAAGGCTGCTAATCCGTAAACTAGCCACATTTTAGTTGTGGAATCATCACCACTTTGACGACGGTAGAAATAATAATAGAGCACATAAAACACCGTCATCGTAATACTCGTCACAAACTGTCCCCAAGATAACGCAGCAGTATGAGCTTCAAATCCCCCTGGACTCAAATGTGAAATAACTCGAGGGAGTAAATGAAAACTATCCCCTACCCCTAAAATAATAGCCATCAAACCAAATAATTTGGCACCCGCTTTATTTTCTAATAATAACCTAACACCTAAGGCTACTACTATTATTAAATAAGCGATATCAAATATACTCTCTCCAAAATTCATTCTTTAATCCCCTTTTCAATCCATTCCATTTGTTGTTGATATATTGATAGAAACTGTTCCTGAGATAAATTATCCCGAAAAATACGTTCAATCAATCCATGAACGACTACTTTTACATATTGCATCACTTCTAAATCCAAGTCTAGCTCATTTAATTTCGCATAGAAAGATTGGTAATATGAACGTTTCTTTTGATGCCAGTCCCTCGATAAAGCATCTGTCCAATGTAAGTAGCGATAATAATACAAATCGTACTTATCCTGGTCGAATACAAACTGACTCATTGCCTGACCAAAATTCTGCAATGCCTCATGAAGATCGCCCGCTTGATCTGTAAGACACTCTAAAAATTTTAAATGAATATCCTCAGTCTCTTGATCAAGCACATAAAAATAACTATCTTCTAAATCCTCAAAATATTGATAAAAGCTTCCCCGTGCCATACCCAAGTGATCAACAATTGTCTTCACCGTGATCTCATTAAAAGGCTTGGTCGAAAATTCAGTCTTCAAAACTGCCAAAATTTTAGCTTGTTTGTCCGCTGACAAATTATAAAATGTTGCTTTCGGCACCACCATCACCTCACTTTCTAAGAAAATGACACCGTGTCACTCTGCTTAAATTTATTATAAGTGACACCGTGTCACATTGTCAAGAATAATCAAGACTACCGACCGAAGTGCTAAATGAAAATGGCCTAAAGGAACGAATTATTCTTAATAAAAGTCCCTGATGAACTCGCCTTAAAATGGAATGAGAATCGGTATCAAACAAGACTTTTAGACGCAGTTTGATTTCATTCAACCACTGCGCTATAAAATAAAAAATTAGATTCAAACGGAATTTTTAAACTTATGTGCACCCTAATGAAGAATATTAGGAGACCATAGCACTACCACAATGACCAGTACGTATTAAGATAATCGGAAAGGCCGAGATTAGACTAGAACGCACTTATTAAACCAGCGCAACACTCAATCAACTAGGGAGTGGACCAGAA
>NZ_BCQX01000017.1 GCF_001552295.1 Globicatella sanguinis NBRC 15551
CAAACAATAATCTTAACTAAATTTATTAAGTTTATGCCCATCCTATATCTACTCCTTATTAACACTCACTTGACTTTATTCTTCAATAAATGCTTCTTCATTTTCAGCCATCCACGCTTTAATTAAGTCATAATCAAAGCCCTTACGCATCATACTTTCAGTCATTTTTTGCTTTAATTGAAACCCTGAATGTTTGCGGCGCCATTTACGTAATTGCTTTTCAGCCTCTTTGGCTAATAAATCATCTTGTCGTTCTGAGCTAGCTGATAAATCCACTTCATGAATCACTTGTTGAATCAGATCATAATCATAGCCTTTGTTATGCAACATTTGTCGCGTTTTTTCAATCAGTTTTTTGGGTGGATACTGCTTTTTAATCCGCGCATATTTGTCAGCGAGTGCTTGAGCATTTTCCACTTCTAACTCAGCATGATATTCTAGCATCGCCTCCTCAATTAAATGCAGCGCGACTCCTTTTTGTTGCAATTCACGCCTTAATAATTCTGGTCCCTTTTGATTTAAATTAGCATGCGTGCGCACATAAGATTGACTATAAAACAAGTCATTTAAGTATTTTTGTTCCGTCAATTTCTCAATCGCTTGTTCAATATATAATGCTTCATTAGGATGCGGTTGCTCCTCTTGTTCCTTATGGCGATCGGCTAAATATTTCGTTAAATAGTCACGCGTTTCTTTTACCGTCTTTAAGCCATGGGCTAAATATTTTATCGCTTGATTATAAATCGAATGTTGATATTCTGCTTCGGCAATTTCATTTAAATCTTTAGCTGTGACTGTTTGTGCTTTAAACAAAGCAAATTTAACTAGGACGGCTTCATTGACTCCCATCCAAAATTCATCATCCACATAAAGTGAATAGCGTTCGCTATTTTTCTTTTGCTTTTCAATTTTCGTGATTTTCATTGAAGCCACCTCCTTTAATTGTTTTTCTAGTAAAATTTAATTAATCTTGATTTAAAAATGACCGATTAAACTGATCATCCAACTGAGATGTGAGTTAGGGGCAAGAAGCAGAAATTAGCGAGTTTTGCCCAGTCTCCCTCAACACAACGCACTAAAATAAATAGATGGAACCCAAATGATTTTTTTATTTTTACCTGACAATACTCAACACTACGCTTGTCTTTAACAAGCACTTACTTGACTGAATTTATCAATATTTACTTAGTTATTTTTAAAGCGAGCCATTTCCGTTAATAAATCATCCGCCATTTGTAATGATGAATCCGTAATGGTTTTTCCGGACATCATTTGTGCTAAGATTTCGCGGCGCTCATTAGTCGTTAATGTATTGACGACCGTTGAGGTCCGATTATTGGCGACTTGTTTTTGAATATATAATTGTTCATGGGCAATGGCCGCTACCTGTGCCAAGTGGGTAATACAAAGCACTTGATTATGAAAGGCAATTTGGGCAATTTTTTCAGCAATCGCTTGTGCTACCCGCCCCGATACACCGGTATCAATCTCATCAAAAACCATCGTATGTTCACTTAATTGGCGACTAAAAACAGCTTTTAAAGCTAGCATAAAACGTGAGAGTTCGCCACCACTGGCTACTTTAACGAGAGGTTTGCTTGCTTCACCGACGTTGGTCATCGCATAAAACTCTGCCTCGTCTTGCCCTTCAAGTGATAAATTAATCCACTCTACCGTTCCTAGCTCATCTAATTCAATTTGTTCGGTTGCTAAAGTATTAAATCTTACTTCAAAGCGACTATGAGGCATATATAAATCTGCTAGTTCATGTTCAATCGCCGTAACTAACCCTTTGGCCAATTTTTGACGTTCGGCAGTTAATTGTTGTGCTAGTGTTAAGGCCTCTTGATAAGCTGTGTTAAATTTTAAAGCTAAATCTTTTAAGTAAGCTTCGCGATTTCGAACTTGGTAAATTTCTTCAGAAATTTGATCATAATAATCCAAAATCTCGTCAATTTCCATGCCATACTTACGTTTCAATTGGCCTAACTCATTTAAACGGGCTTCGACCTCATCAATCGATTGATCCCCCGTATCAAAACCGTCATTACTCATCGCTACTTGATGCGCGATTTCTTGTAAATCAATTCGAATGGATTTGACTTGGTCTAAAATCGCTGGATATTGATCATCAAAATCTTTAATTTGATTCAATTCATCAATCACTTCACTTAAATTTCCCAAAATACTACTGTCACTATCTGACATTAAATAATTAATCGATTCCATCGCGTGGGTTATCTTTGTCGCATTTTGCAATTTGGCACTAATGGCCTCTAATTGTTCATATTCTTCTTTGACTAAATGCGCTGCCTCAATCTCATTCACTTGGAACTCTAAAAAACTCAAGCGTTGCATTTGCTCTTGTTCATTTTTTTGACTCTTAAACCATTGGCGACGAATCGCAGCATACTGTTCGTACGCGGTTTGGTATTTTTCTTTTAATTGAATAAATTGTTGATCGCCTAATTGATCGACTAAACTTAAATGTTGCGTATTATCTAATAAGGCTTGGTGTTCATTTTGACCGTGGATATCGACTAAATGACTACCGATTCTTTTTAGGGCAGTGACATTTAATAATTGTCCATTCACCCGTATTAAATTTTTACCTTGACTGTTAATTTCACGGCGAATAATTAATCCATCTTCAAGTAAATGTTCCGTATCAATTGATAGCTCTTCTAATAATTGAATAAGCGCAGTTGGTTGCTCATTAAAAGAGAATAACCCTTCGACCACCAACTTTTCACTATCTTGTCGAATGAATTCATTTGATCCACGTCCACCACATAAGATGCCTAAAGCGTCAATAATAATGGATTTTCCGGCACCTGTTTCTCCCGATAGAACGGTCATTCCTTGTGAAAAATCAATCGTTACTTGATCAATTATCGCAAAAGACTCAATGGTTAAACTTTGTAGCATAGTACACCTCAATTAAAATGTTTCATGTGCTTGTTTGACTACTTCTTCAATCTTAATCTGTTGCCAACTTTGATTATTTAATTGTTTGGCATTTTTTAATTTAGCTAAAAACTCAATATTTCCTTCACCACCGGTAATCGGTGAAAAAGTTAAATCTTCAACTGTATATCCAATTGAACTAGCAAATTGTAATACTTCTGTGACCACATCAATATGTGTTTGCTGATCTTTAACAATACCATTTTTTCCAACTCTCTCACGTCCAGCTTCAAACTGAGGTTTAATTAATGTTAATACATAACCATCTTGCGCTAGAATATCAATCAGCGGTGGCAAAATGAGTCTTAAGGAAATAAATGACACATCAATACTCGCGATGGTAGGCTCTCCCCTAGTAAAGTCGGCTGGTGTCGAATAACGAAAGTTTTGACGTTCCATGACTTCCACTCGTGGATCGACTCTCAATGAATAAGCGAGTTGATTGTAGCCAACATCAAGAGCATAACTCATTTCAGCGCCGAATTGTAACGCAGCATCAGTGAAGCCACCAGTAGAAGCACCAATATCTAATAGACGGTGACCGGCCATATCGATGTCAAAAGTCTTAATTGCTTTTTCTAATTTTAAGCCGCCACGACTAACATAAGGCATTATTTTCCCTTTAATATGAAGTTCTGAGTCTACCGGTATTTTTTCACCGGGCTTGTCGTAGCGTTGATTATTTTGGTCGTAAATTTGTCCCGCCATAATTAAACGACGCGCTTGCTCTCTAGACTCGGTTAGACCGGCTTGGACAACTAGTTTATCTATTCTTTCTTTTTTCATTTTATTGCTCCAATGTCACAAATTGTAAGAAAACCTCAAGACTGTCGTATGGTTTTCCAGTAGTCCCAGTTAGCTCTTTCAATGCTGAACGAGCCTCTTCTAAATCAGCATTCAAAGCCTCTTTTGCTCCCTCTAAAGTCAGTAAAGCCGGATAAGTAGCTTTATGTAATTCACTATCAGCTTGGGTTTTTTTTCCCGTTTCAGTTGGCGTGCCAATTTCATCCATAATATCGTTGTGAATTTGGAAAGCTCGTCCAAAATGAGTAGCAAAAACTTCCAATAATTGACGTTCTGAAGTGGATAGATTTGCAATAATGGCTGCCGCTTGTATTGCAAATAAAAAGAGTTTGCCTGTTTTTAAATAATGAATATTCGCTAATTGTTCATGAGTAATCGTTTTATTTTCTGCCTGAATATCAAACACTTGTCCCGCCACCATACCAACTGAACCAGCCGCTTGACTTAATAGACTGATTAATTTTACTTTTTGCTCAGGCATCAATTGGTCATCATCAGCAATCATGCCAAATGCATCAGTTAATAAGGCGTCCCCAGCTAAAATAGCGGTCGCTTCATCAAATTTTTTGTGATTAGTTAACATACCACGGCGGTAATCATCATTATCCATCGCTGGTAAATCATCATGGATGAGCGAATAAGTATGAATGGCTTCTAAAGCATTAGCGGTGTTGAGACCTGCCTTTACTGCATCCATTGATTGAATTGCTAAGACCCATAATAACATGACGGGACGTACTCTTTTACCGCCATTTAATAATGAATAGGTCATTGGTTCCATTAACTCAATTGGTGTCGTTTTATAACGTATATGCTGTTCTAATCCTTTTTCAAAAAACTCTGTAATGGTCTTTAATTTTAATATTTCCATTGTATTCTTTATCTTTAGCCTTATACATTAGGTACGTTAATAAAGCTAAAATCCTCCTTGTTAAAAATCGATTGTTATCTTTTACAAACTTACAAACATGATACTTTCGGTTATCTTGCTAAATTTGACTGTCAATATCTGTCAAAGTTAGTGATATTATAACATAATCCCTAAGTGTTCTCACACAATCAGTATACAAACTCGAAAGATTTAAAAATGATTTGCTTCACTATTATAGTAAATTATTGATTGATTGAAATTGATAACTTAAAAACTTTATAAGTCCATTATTTGATACCATAATTATCAGCAAGGATTATCGAAAATCACTACTAATAAATCATGCCTTGTTATTTAATGAGGTTCTTTAGAATAAGTTCGCATAATATGAACGACATCAATAAAGTAAGGGAGTGGGCAAGAAGTAAAAAAACGAATTACTTTGCTTCGTTGGCCCTCCCCGCGCACAGTTGGGCTTTCACTAGAAGTAGAAATATGAATCATTTTCGCTTCGTCTTGATCACTTCTCCAATGTATAAGGAAACTAATCCTATTTACAATTAATCTTTCCCCGGTCTTAGGTTATTTCTTTATAAAAAATAGCCAAGCAAAAAAACGATGTGCTTTTTGCCTAGCTTAAGGGAAATTATATTTCTTCTGCGTCTAAATTCACTTCACCTTGGGGTGTCATCATTTTAGCGACGGTTTGTTCTGCTTCAGTCAAAGTTTTTTGACAATATTGACTCAATTCAATTCCTTCTTTAAAAGATGCCAAAGCTTCTTCTAAGGGTAATTCACCACGTTCTAATTGTTGCACAATTTGTTCTAATTGTGTTAATGCGGCTTCAAAATTTTCTGGTTGCTTTGCTGTTTTTTTAGTTGCCATTTATTTATCTCCTTTAATTTGTTCAATAGAATTGACAGTTGCATTAATCTTGCCATCCAATAGTCGTATTTCAACATCATCTTGCTGCTCAAGACTCGCGACTGATTTAACGACATTTCCATCTTTAGACACAACCGAATAGCCTCTAGCTAGAATATTTAAGGGACTATAGGCTTCGAGTTGGACGACTCCCTGCTTAAACTGATGTTCTTTTTTATTTAATAAGAGTTGCATCGAATAAGCCATGCGTTCAGTCATCCGCTCTACCAATTGACTTTGCTGATTGATGCGATTGGCTGGCGAAGCCGATCCTAATTTTTGACTCGTTAACTCTACTTGATGTCGTTGCTTTTGCAAATATTTTTGTTGATGTTGCCATAAAGCCGTTATTAAATTATCCAGCTGTTGAGTGTAAGCTTGATATAACCGTTCTGGCTGGGTCAAAATATAAGATTGCTGGACATTTGATAAGCGTTTTTGCTTTTGCTTAAATTGGGCATTAATGGCATAGATTAATCGTTCGGATTGACCATTTAAATAGGCTAATATATCAGTCATAACGGGCACTGACATTTCCGCAGCTGCTGTTGGAGTTGGTGCTCTTAAATCAGCTACTAAATCAGCAATCGTCGTATCTGTTTCATGACCGATAGATGAAATGACCGGTATCGGACAGTCTAATATGGCTTTTGCTACAACTTCTTCGTTAAACGGCCATAAATCTTCAATTGAGCCTCCACCACGCGCGAGAATCACCGTATCAAACTCACTGGCTAAGTTTTTGACTTTATCAAAGGCTGCCGCAATTTCACCGGCTGCTTCTTGTCCTTGTACCCTGGTTGGAAAGACCGTTACTTGAACAATCGGATAGCGCCGTTTGATCGTTGTTAAAATATCGCGAATGACCGCTCCGCTTGGACTCGTAATTACCGCAATTTTTTTAGGAAATTTTTCAATCGGTCGATTTAAAACATCAAATAAACCTTCTTTTCTAAATTTCTCTTTCAGCTGTTCTAGAGCTTGGTAAAGTGCTCCTACCCCATCAGGCTGCAAATTTTCAATGGTGATTTGATATTGGCCACTTTTTTCATATAAACCGACTCGCCCGACCGCAAGGACTTTCATTCCTTCTTCTAGTTTGAACGGAAGTTTATTAAAGGCATGTTTGAACATGACCGCATTAATTACAGCACCATCGTCCTTTAAACTAAAATATTGATGGGCATTCGGTCGCATCCTGAAATTCGATACTTCTCCCACAACAAAAACTCTTTGTAAGTGAGGATCAACATCAAACTTTCGTTTTAAATATTGAGTGAGGGCTTTGACCGTTAAATATTTTTCGTTCAAAAGAACACCTACTTTCTAAAGCGTTTGATAATCAATATCATGTTGACGACAAGCACACTCCAATGTTTGTTCCATTAACATCGCAACCGTCATCGGTCCCACACCACCCGGAACGGGCGTAATGGCACTGACCATGCCTTCAACTTCTTCAAATGCAACATCACCGGCTAAACGGCCATCAGGTAAACGATTAATCCCGACGTCAATGACAACTGCTCCTGATTGAATATGTTCCTTCGTTAAGAGTCCCGGTTTACCGGCCGCCACGACGATAATATCCGCTTGTTTAGTATGAGCTTTTAAATCTCTCGTTTTAGTATGACAGACAGTAACAGTTGCATTCTCATGTGTTAGAAGCATTTGTAATGGTAAACCAACGATTAAGCTGCGCCCAATGATCACAACATTTTTTCCTGACAAAGTAATATCTTGGGCTTTTAATAAATTCAAAATTCCTTTAGGCGTGCACGGAATTACTGTCGCTTGATTGGCGATTAATTTTCCTAAATTATAGGGATGGAAACCATCGACATCTTTGTCTGGGCTAATGCGCTCAATCATCTTACGTTCATCTAAATGTTGAGGTAAAGGTAATTGAACAATCATCCCATTCACTTTTGAGTCGGCATTTAATTCATCTATTTTAGCGATTAATTCGGTTTCTGGTACCGTCTCAGGGAATTTTACCCATTCAAAATCAAAGCCGATTTGATGAGCTTTCTTTTCCTTTTGGCCGACATAAACTTGGCTAGCTGGGTCTTCACCTACCGTTATTACTACCAATTTTGGCGTCACTTGATGATGATCTTTTAATTTCTGCGTTTTTTCTTGGAAGATAGTTAACAATTCTTTTGAACGTTTAGTTCCGCTTAGTAATATGGTCAAATAAAGCACCTCTTTTTTTATAATCATTAAGTCATATTATACACGATATAGGGTAATATTTCATTTTTCAATGTTGTCACTTTTAATGAAGCGCTTAATCTACTGCTTAGTTTGTGATATAATATACATACTAATAGTGAAAGGAAGTTTTTTTATGAAGCAGTCAATCATTTCAATCCTTAAATATGAAACATTTATCTCACCGGGTGCTTTTTTCCATTTGAAAACCGATTGGTTCCAAACCGATCAAGAAATCAAAACCATCATTATTGACCAAGATAATCTCTATTCGAAATTACTCTCAATTTATCCTAAAGATTTTGTGATGTATTTAGAACAAGATAAAAACGGTTCACTTTATCGCACCAATATGCCTTTAACACTATGTGAAGAAGAAGGTTATTATACGATTGAATGGCCGAACGATTAAATAACACTCATTATTTCATCGCCTATAAAATTACAATAAGATTACCTCTATTGTTTTGGTAACTGAGGAAAGTTACGTGCAACAAATTGGGTAATCTTATTGTAACTTATTTATCTTTTGCTTTATTTAAATATAGTAACTAAAGCTTGAATAGCTTGATCAATTTCATCAAGCTCTAGCCCACCATAACCTAAAATATAACTTTTTTCGAACCGATTCTTTAATTTAGCGTAGTGGTTGACCGGTTGTAAGCGAATCTTATTTTCAGCTAGCCTAGCTTGAATCACGTCAGTCGGTGGAATCTCACCCTCAAAGTTAATAATAAAGAAAAGTCCAGCCCCTGCTTCCTTAATGGTGAGGGGTAATTGGGTTTGGTGAAGCGCTGCTAGCACCGCTTTTTCCTTACGACGGTAATTAGTTCGCAGGCTATTAATATATTTAGGAAAATAAGCAGAATTGAGAAAATCAGTCATTAAATATTGCTCAAAGCTAGAAATATCATTGGTTTTTAATTTAGCTTGATGGAATTTTTTCATTAACTGATTGGGTAAAACTAAATATGACAGCTTAAAAATTGACCCCATACTTTGACGAAAAGCCCCTAATAATATGACTCGCCCTTGGTCGTCCAGACTGGTCAAAGCAGGAACAGGACGCCCCTTAAGGCGGAACTCATTATAGTAGTCATTTTCAATAATATAACGGTTTTCTGCCTGATAGGCCCATTTTAATAAACGCTGACGTCGACGCATCCCCATGATAATGCCAGTGGGAAACTGATGATTGGGAGTAGTAATCACGATGTTAGCGGAGGTAGTCTCCAAATCTTTAACCGAGAAACCATATTTATCAATCGGAATTCGAATAGTCTTTTGCTGATAATCTGTAAAGAGATCTAAATTTTTATAATAACCAGGATCTTCTAAGGCATAAATCCCATCTTCTAATAAGGCAAATAGAGCCTGTAAGCTAGCCGTATGCCCCCCTGTAATGATGATATTATCAGGTGAAGTCATCACTCCTCGGTATTTACGTAAATAATCAGCAATAGCCAAACGTAAAGAGAATGCACCCAAGTCATCTTTTAAATTACAATTAGCCACGCTTTTTGCTAGCGCTTCGGGTGCATACTGTAATAATTGTTTAGGATTTAAAGTAGCCATATCACGGTTGGCAAAGTGAAAATCATAAGTATATTGGCGCGCTTTACTTATGATAGAGTCCTCGTGTTTTAGTGGCGTTGTCTCAATTTCCTCAGAGGGCAACATATCAATTTCTAGTAAATCCACATAATAACCAGATCTTTCCTTCGGCACGATATAACCTTCATCTGTCAGTTGGTCATAAGCGTTAATGACCGTATTAAGACTGACTTTTAAATGCTCTGCCAAAGCTCGCCGTGAAGGAAGTTGGTCACCACTTTTTAAATGTCCTTGGGCAATTTGCCGGATAACTTCATCGACTATTTGTAAGTACAGGTGTTGGTCTTCGTTAAAGTTCACCGTAATCATGCTTTTCCTCCTTTCGTCTCATCCATTATACAACAAAAAACTATTTGGACCCATAAAAATATCCATTTTTGAATCTTAAGAAAGATTCAAAAAGGTGTTAAAGTGGAGACATTACTTATAAAGGAGCAATCAAGATGAAACAATCAATTGAAGAAGTACATAAACAATTAGCGGGTGGCGTCATCATGGACGTGGTAAATGTGGAACAAGCAAAAATTGCCGAAGCAGCAGGTGCCGTAGCGGTCATGGCTTTAGAAAGAGTACCTGCAGACATTCGAGCTGCTGGTGGTATTAGTCGGATGAGTGACCCTCGAATGATAAAAGAAATTCAAGCAGCAGTTTCGATACCAGTCATGGCGAAAGTAAGAATTGGTCACTTTGTCGAAGCTCAAATTTTAGAAAGTTTACAAATTGACTATATTGATGAGTCAGAAGTCTTATCAGTAGCTGATCATGTTTATCATATTAATAAACAACAATTTCAGACACCTTTCGTTTGTGGAGCTAGAGATTTAGGTGAAGCTTTACGCCGTATTCAAGAAGGGGCTAAAATGATTCGTACTAAAGGTGAAGCCGGAACAGGGGATGTCAGCCAAGCGGTTAGTCACTTAAGAAAAATCCATGAACAAATCCGTTATGTGGTGTCGTTACAAGATGATGAGCTCTTTAACCAAGCTAAGGAATTAGGCGTCTCTTATGATTTATTAAAGCAAGTCCATGATACGGGTAAATTACCTGTATTGAACTTTTCAGCTGGCGGGGTAGCAACACCTGCGGATGCGGCTTTAATGATGCAATTAGGTGCTGAAGGAGTTTTCGTTGGTTCAGGTATTTTCAAATCAGGTAATCCAGAAAAACGTGCCAAAGCCATAGTTGAAGCAGTAGCCAATTATAAAGATGCTGCCAAATTAGTCGAAGTCTCAACTGATTTAGGCGAAGCGATGGTAGGTATTAACGAAGACGAAATTAAAGTCATCATGTCTAACCGTTAATCATTAAAAACAAGTGTTTTAAAAGTCAGTGGTGATGTGCCCCCCGAAAGTTTGCGTTAAAAACTAACTTTATGGGGGGCATTTTATGGTTACAAATTTAAACTACATGTTATGGAAGAATATTTTGAAGGAATATGAAGTTATATAGCACTAGCGAATAGATATAGGATTTCTACTAAAAGTCTGATAGAGAAATGGATTAATAACGATAAGATTTATGGGCAAAATAGCTTATAACCTAAAGAAGGAAAAACTAATGATCGCTCATTTCACAATGTTTCATTTTCAAAATGCGTTCAGATATTTTCATCTGAAAAGTAATTGAACAATGTAAGCATTCCAAACGCACTATAACATCAAAATAGAGGCAAATTATCCAATTTTTTGTTTTCATAAATTTTCACGGTGTCTCAAAATGAGACACGAAAACGGCCCTTTTTGAGTGTTATTTTCATTTTCATAAAATTTAGAAAAATAATCCGCTAAACTTCATATATTCTTAATCATTAAGCAAAATATGTCTCAAAATGAGACACGAGCTTGTGAATGAAAATAATCTTAGCAAAACTCTCAGATGAAGTGGGTTTTTAAATTGATTTCACAAGCAATCATCATCATAAATCAAAAAAAGCATCCGAAATAAAATCGCATGCTAGTTGATTCGTTACTTGCTTTCTTAAGAGTGTCACTTGCTTCGTTAAGTCTAGTGGCTCAATAATTAAATTTACCACGCTATGGGTGGCTATAACCTTCACCTATTAAATGACTCATTATCAAACAGCTTTTGAAGTTTTATTGTATGGACTTAAAAATTGTGGTGGGGAAAGATTTTTCCGCCAATGAAAGGAAGCCTCCATATACAAAAATAAAATTTAACTAATTGGCAGACATAAAATCGATAAATTCACCAAAATGTTGGGCCCAATATTGTTCATGATGTTTTTCTCCAATCATAATCCGTAACCAAGTATTTGCAATCGGTACACCTTGAGCCAATAAAGTTGCATAGTAATTTAAAGAACAATCTACATATTGTTGATTCCGCCTTTGTTCTAATTCAGGGTCAGCTAAACCATCGGTCTCCTCTGTTCCTACTTGAAGATAGACTTTCGTATTTTTGGCTAAGGGGTGTCCCTTGATAAACTCTAAAAATGCTCCTTCATTAAACCATGAAGCTAAAGAAAAAACACCTATTTTTCCAAAGACAGTTGGATATTCAGCTGCCAGATAAGCAGTAATCAAACCACCCATTGAACTGCCCGCTAACCAGGTATGTTCTACCTCTACTAAAGTGCGATATTTTTGGTCAATAAAAGGCTTCACCACCTTCACAACCCATTCGCCATAATGGCTACCGTCGCCTCCTGCTGTTGTCATTTGACTGTGATGTGTTGGATCAAGCTGCCAAGGCGAATATTCATCCAGTCTTTTTTCAGGATGATTATCAATTCCGACAATGATCATTGGAGGGCGATGATGATGAGCGGTGTACGCTTCAATCACTCGCCAAGAATGACCAACGTATGATTCCTCGTCAATAAAAACATTTTGCCCATCATGTAAATACAGGACTCCGAAACGTTCGGTGACACTCGCTTGATATGCTTCTGGTAACCAGACACGTATGCGTCTGTTTTCTTGATAATAAGCTTGATATAAATAATGTTCTTGTAAATTCATGATCCACTTCCCTTTTCTATTATTTTTAGTATACAATGATTATAATGAAACTGCATACAAATTGATTAGATTGGAGAGAATAAAAATGACACTTGAAAGACATTATTCAGTACACGAGGAACATTCTGCTCATAATATGGGGTCAGGTGGCATGAATGTTTTAAGCACCCCCATGTTAGTAGCCTATTTAGAAAATACCAGTTATTTATATTGTCAACAATTATTATCTGAAGGCATAACCACTGTTGGTTCACAAATTAACGTTGACCACCTAGCCCCTACCCTGATTGGTGATGAGGTTAGAATCAAGATTACAACTGTCAAACAAATGAATCGTCGCTTTGAATTTGAATTGGAAGCTTTTGATTCAAAGAAGCAAATTGCTCGTGCAACGCATACACGTGTCATTGTAGATGAAACAAAATTTATGGAGCGGCTATAAGTTAGTCCCTTAGCCTATATAAGTAATGATAAATGGATAATCAATCACGTTAAAATGGTCATAAGCTAAATCATGATATTCACATGGTTATAAGGCTCTTCCAATAAAAAATTAAATAACTTAGGTGGGCAAACAAAGCAAAAATTATTTAATTTTCTACTGCTTGCCCACTCCCTTAATTCGATTGGATGAATTCCTTATTAGTAATAATTTGTGTGTTTTCTTTCACTAACTCTACGAGTGTCATATCATGAGTCACGATTAACACCATAACACCTTCTCGTCGCAGTTCTTCAATTAGTTTCGAAAATTCTAAAGTATTTGCTGGATCTAAAGCCGAAGTTGGTTCATCAAAACATAATAATTGGGGGCGCATCATCATCGCGCGAATAATCGCCACTCGTTGTTTTTGTCCTCCCGATAAAGTTGAGGGATAAACATCGCACTTATCCGCTAAACCAAAACGCTCTAGCCAGTTAATCGCTGCTGCTGTTAACTCTTTTTGGGGTGCTAACTTGTTCAATTTGGGTGCAAATAATAAGTTTTCTAAGACGGTCATTTGTGGAAACAATTGGTAATCTTGAAATAATAAGCCAATCGCTCGTTGATAATTTTTTTGTTCGGCTTTACTAGGTTCACCATTTTCAGAAATTAAATCATAACCTGCTAACTCTATCGTGCCCTGATCCGCTGTTTCCAAAGCATTTAACATACGTAAAATCGTCGTTTTTCCACTACCTGACTCTCCTACTAATAAAGTGAGGTCTCCTGGTTGCATCATTAAATTAAAATTTTGACAAATCAATTGGGTGCCAAAACTTTTACTTAAATTTTTTACAATTAATGTCATGGCTTACACCCCCATTTTCTTTTCGATTGTTTTTAAAACAACAGTCGTCACGCCGGTAAAGATTAAATAGATAAGCCCCACATAAACATATGGTAATAAGGATGCTTGTTGATTGGACAAAGCTTTGCCGACTTTCAATAATTCTTCTAAACCTAAAACATAAATTAAAGAAGTATCTTTAATTAAAGTGATAACCTCATTTCCAATTGATGGCATCACGATGCGCCATACTTGCGGTAAAATGATTTTACGCCAGCCAGCTAGTGGCGAAATCGAAAGAACTTTAATCGACTCAAATTGACCAATAGGCACTGTTTGAATGCCTCCACGAAAAATTTCAATAAAATAAGCAGTATAATTTAAGACTAGTGTTAAAACGGCTGATTCAAAACGATCCAATACCACACCTATTAAGGGAAGTCCAAAAAAGACAAACATCATTTGCAGTAATAAAGGTGTCCCTCTAAAAACATAAATATAGACTTGCATGAGTGCTTGTAACCACTTGGGTAAATAACGATTCAAAACCGCTAATAATAATCCTAAAGGTAAACTTAATACCAAAGTAATCACGAAAAATTGTAACGTCACACTAAAGCCTCGTCCTAGTGGCTCTAACCATTCTATCCCCATCTTAATTGCTCCTAGTCTTAAATTTTATCTACTATTAACCACCATTAAACGCTGTAGTCCAGCTAACCGTAGGAAAATTCTTCTTCCCCTACGCTTCTCATTGACTATCATTGAACGTTGCAGTCCAGCTAACCGCGTGAAAATTCTTCTTCCCCCGCACTTCTCATTGATTATCACTGAACATTGCAGTCCAGCTAACCGCGGGAAAATTCTTCTTCCCCTGCGCTTCTCATTGACTATCATTGAACGTTGCAGTTCAGCTAAACTTACTAGAAATCATTCATTCGGCACCAACAAAACACCGAAATAATACTAGTTTTATCAACCTGTCATTATCAAACCTATCTTGCCACTTTTACTAAGCTAATCGTAATGTTAAAGTTCGTGATTATAGTGATACCGTTTTGGATAATGATTCTTTGTTCAATGAACCTGATTATTCTTTAATCTCTGCAAACCATTTAGCTTTAATTTCATCAAATGTTCCCTCTTCGGTTACTGCTTTTAAAGCGGCATTAAATTCTTCTACAAATTCACTATCCGATTTTCTAAAACCAACGGCGTATTCTTCTTCATCGAAATTATCTTCTAAAATACGGTAGCTATCGGCATTGTCTTTTTGGCTTAAATAATAAGTAGCCAGTGTTTCGTCAACGACGATCGCATCTGCTCGGCCATTGTCTAAATCAGCGAAAACTTCTACAAAGGTCGCATAGGTAATCGGTGTTGCGCCATCGATGGTTTTGGTAAAGGCTTCATCTGCTAAAATTGCTTCTAAGGCGGAAGATTCTGCTTGAGTTGCGACCACTTTATCAGCTAAATCAGCTTTCGATTCAATATCATTATCCGCTTTAACAATAATGACTTGACGATTATCCATATAAGCATCAGAGAATGCGACTACTTTTTCACGTTCATCAGTAATTGTATAGCCATTCCAAATCATATCGATATTGCCGGTATTCAATTCGGTTTCTTTGGTACTCCAGTCAATCGGTTGAAATTCAAATTCCACATCCATTTTGTCAAAAACGGCGCTTGCTAAATCAACATCAAAACCAACGATATTGCCTTTTTCATCTTTAAAACCAAAGGGCGCAAAGGTATCATCAAAACCGACAACTACTTTATCTTCTTTATTAATCATGGGTTCTGCCGCCATTACAACGGGAGATGCAACCATTAAACCTAAAACTGCCACTAACATTTTTTTGATCTTTTTCATAATATATGCTCCTTTTTTAAATTGATTGCGACAGCCGACTATCCTAAAAAAATTCGCCCTCTACCCGAATATGGGTAAAGGACGTCTTAACGTGGTTCCACCTTTATTTATAATAAGCTCACACTTATTACCTCAATGAGAATACTTCTCGCGCTATAATGTTGCGACCATACATTTTATTACTGGCTGTGTCTTCATTCGTTCATCTATTTGCTCGCACCAACCGCAAACTCTCTTGAAAATATCCCGAATCTCTTCGTCCAAAAATGTTTTTATTAATTAATATGAGTTTATAATAAATTAAACATTCTATTTTGTCAACTATTTTAATCAATTTCTCATTTAAATAATAATTTCCATTGAATTAACTGCTAGTTTACGTTATGATTATACAAAACATTATAAAGGAGTCGTCAGGATGAGAAAAACATTTAACTTTTCTGCTGGACCAGCGATGTTACCTGAAGAGGTATTGCAACAAGCGTCCCAAGAATTATTGGATTATCGAGGCAGTGGCCAATCGGTAATGGAGATGAGTCATCGCTCTTCCGTTTATAATGATATTTTTCAAGAAACGAAAACTAACTTAAAAAAATTAGTCAATATTCCAGATAATTATGAAATTATTTTTACACCTGGAGGAGCCAGTGCATTGTTTGGCATGATTGCTCAAAATTTAATGCCCAAAAAATCAGCCGACTATATCGTAACTGGCAATTTTTCAAAGAAAGCTGCACAAGAAGCGAGAAAATTTGGTTATATCAATATCGTGGCTAGTTCTGAAGATAAAAATTTCACTTACATACCAGACGTTTCAAAAATTCAATTCAATGAAACAGCTGATTATGTCCACATTTGTGAAAACAATACTATTTTCGGTACTAAATATAAACAATTCCCTAACACTAAAGGCATTCCTTTAATTGCTGATATGTCTTCTTGTTATTTATCAGAACCGATTGATGTCACTCAATACGGCATGATATACGGTGGCGTACAAAAGAATATTGGACCTGCTGGCGTTGGATTATCCATTATTAATAAAGATATCATTCCAATTGAAATCAGTGACAATGTACCGACCATGAACCGGTTCGATACTTATATTGACAATGATTCAATGTATAATACGCCACCCACTTATACGATTTATATTTGTGGACTCGTTTTTAAATGGTTGTTAGATCAAGGTGGTTTAAGCGCAATTCAACAGAAAAATATTAAAAAGGCACAATTACTATATGATTATATTGACCAGAGTGCATTATTTAGTAATCCGGTTAATAAGAACGATCGTTCATTAATGAATGTTCCGTTTGTGACTGGTGATCCACAGCTGGATAAAAAATTTATTAAAGAAGCGAGCGATCATCATTTAGTAAACCTAGCCGGTCACCGTTTAGTGGGTGGAATGCGCGCTAGTATTTATAATGCGATGCCTTTTTCAGGTGTTCAAGCATTAGTTGATTTTATGGAAAAATTTGAAAGAGAGAACCGATAATATGTTTGATTATTATTTATTTAATCCCATTGGACAAAAAGGTCTAAACTTATTCGAAGAAGAATATCAAGAAACCAATAAATTAAGTGAAGCAAAAGTTGCACTGATTCGTAGTGCTAATATTCATGATTTAGACTTTCCTGAAAAATTAGTGGCCATTGCGAGAGCCGGTGCTGGGGTCAATAATATCCCTTTAGATGAATGTACTAAAAAAGGGATTGTCGTCTTTAATACGCCCGGAGCGAATGCGAATAGTGTGAAAGAATTAGTACTCGGAGGCATGATCATCGCCTCTCGTAATGTATTGTCAAGTGTTGATTGGGTAAAAGCCTCAAAAGATGAAGCCGACATCGCCAAACTTGCTGAACAAGCCAAAAAAGCTTTTAATGGCAATGAACTAGCCGGCAAAACACTTGGCGTCATCGGTTTAGGTTCTATCGGGGTTTTAGTAGCAAATGCTGCCTTAGCATTAGGGATGAGAGTCTTAGGCTACGATCCCTTTCTTTCAGTAAAATCCGCTTGGAATCTTTCACACGAAGTTGAACACATTTCGAATATTGAAGATATTTATATTCAATCGGACTATATTACCTTGCATCTACCTTTAGTCGATGCCACAGAAAAAATGATTGATGCAAGAGTGGTACAATTATTTAAAAAGGGTGTCGTCTTATTAAATTACGCCCGCGATACCTTAATTGATGAAGAAGCCTTACGTCCTGCTTTAGAATCAGGGCATATTGCGAAATACGTCACTGATTTTCCTAATCCAACTTCTGCTAGTTTACCTAACACCATCATTACGCCACATATCGGGGCTACGACGACCGAATCGGAAGATAATTGTGCGAAAATGGCCGTTAGCCAATTAAGACAGTATGTTGAACATGGTAATATCATTAATTCAGTAAATTTTCCTAATTGCTCAATTGGTCCCATTGGCGCTTATACGCGTTTATGTATTCTCCATGAAAATAAGCCCAATATGATTGGTCGTTTAACGACCTGGCTAGGCAATCGTGACATTAATATTGTGAATTTTATGAATCAAAGTAAAGATGGCTATGCCTATTCGATAATGGATATCGATGGCAATTCGATTGAACATTTTAAAGAAGACTTAGCCAATGGCGATGGTATTTGTCGCATTCGTATTATCAAAGGAGGAGCACATGGTTAATATTTCACCCTTAAGTTTACATTTAGCACAACCTGAATTTGCTCAGCAATTAGCTTCCCTACCCTATGATGTCTTTAATGAACAAGAAGCACGTGCCTATGTCCAACAGCATCCTTTAGCCTTTATCGGTATTGATCGACCGGAAACCTTCTTTGCTGAAGGGACTTCGCCTTATGATGCGAAAGTGTATCAAAAAGCTCATGATGAATTACAACAACGTGAATTGACGTATTATCCACTGCAACCTGCACAATATTATTTATACCAATTAAAAACCAATACGCACGAACAAACCGGTATCATCGCAGGCTTCACGGCTGAAGATTATCAACATCATTTAATCAAAAAACACGAGTTAACACGTAAAGAAAAAGAAGACGATCGCGTACGCCATATCGAAAAACTAGGCGCCCAAACCGGTCCCATCTTTTTAGTTCATAAACGCCATCCCGGATTGAAAGCCGTCGTGGAAGAAATTCAAAAAACCACCCAGCCAATCATCGAGTTTAAAAGTGAAGAAGACGTCTATCAATCCATCACCATCGTTCCACATGAATTTGAAGAGGCAATTAGCCAATATTTTGCTGAGATGCCTGCCATCTATATCGCCGACGGACATCATCGAACAGCCGCTGCCGTGAGAGCCAGTGCAACAGTCGGCAATGGCAAAGTCATGAGCGTCATTTTCCCTGAGGAAGAAATGGCAATTCTGCCTTATCACCGTGTCATTAGTGATCTATCACCTTACAATCCAGAAGCACTCGTTGAAAAGTTGAACCAAGAATTTGATATAGAAGCTGTTGAGGCGCCGTTCCAACCGACTGAAAAAGGTACGGTTGGTTTATGGTTAAATCAACAATGGTATCAACTAAGATTAAAAACACATGACCCACAAGCTTTAGACGCTACTTTATTGAGCCAACAAATTTTAGAGCCTATTCTTAACATTCAAGATATTAGGACTGATGAACGGATTGATTTTGTCGGTGGGAATCGTGCATTGCAAGAGTTAGAACAATACCCGCTTGCCTTTGCAATGCACCCCACTGCTATTCAAGAACTGTTTACTGTCGCTGACGAATCCGGTATTATGCCCCCAAAAAGTACTTGGTTTGAACCTAAATTATATAGTGGCCTCTTTTACTTTAGAGGTTAAAGGTTTCCTCAACAAGACGTAAAAAGGACACCGCCTGACAATGATTCAGACGGTGTCTTTGTTTTTTATTCTAAGAAAAATTGGGATGTCCTTATTAATTTAGGTTGTTCGCTTATCTAACCAATTAATTAACATCGGTGAAATAATAGCCGTCCCAATCACGCCTAATGTCACCACAGCTGCCGCTTCCCCACTATAAGGAATCAATTCAGGATTATTTTCAATCATCATCAAAGGCACACTCGCTGATAATCCCGCCATTGTTGAAATGGCGATACTCGAAATTCCTTTGCGCTTCAATACGGTTCTTTCAACTACCATCACTGGCAATACCGCTAACAGATAATATAAAACTACCATCAAGATACCTGGCAGTCCAGCTTTAGTGGCATCCAGCAAATTGATTTTAGCACCAACAGACCACCCTAATAAAATAATAATCAAGCCCATGCCACTCGTTAAGAAAGCCCCTAACTCTTTATCTAAATTACCAATGACGATGCCGATAATCAAAGGTATGACAATCGAAACCAACGACATATAATCTAATGGAGTTGGACTGATTAAACCATAAATAAACATCGGAACAATTGGCGTTGAGACAGCAGCTAAAAGTCCAAAGGCATTTTGATCGACTTCATCACCATAATCTTGAGACAAAGCTAAGAAAAGTGATGGATTCATCGACGTAATGGCCACAATAAAGGCAATCGCACTTAAACCTAGGACACCATCAAGACCAAATAATTTAACAAACAAAACACCGGCGATTGTATTAAACAGAAGCCTCGCACTTAAAATAATGCCGTATCGTTTAAACACTTGGACAATGGAGGATAAATTCAAACTACAGCCTGATAACATCACAATGCTACCTAAAATAAAGTTTAAACCTTGACCTGAGAATAACGCTTCAGTTGGTCCCCCGATTAAAAATAATTTAGGAAAGAAAGTCCCAATTATGGATGAAATCAGCATTGGAATCAACAAAGTGCCGCCAGGAAATTTCTTCATTAACTTTAACATATGGTACCTCTTACTATTCTAAACCAAAATAATTTAAAGCAGCGGCTCCCATTGCTTTGGCTGCAATTAACATCGAACCTTCTTCGATATCAAATTTAGGATGATGATGTGGGTAAGCCTCGCCTTTAGGACTCGCTCCAATATAAAAGAAACAACTTGGTCGCTCGATTGAATAATAAGCAAAGTCTTCTGATGGGTTTTGTTGACCACCATCTAAGATTTCATTGACCTCTTGAATCTCAGCATTTTGAATCGCTGCTACAACTTGTTGAGTCAACTGCGGATTATTCATCAAGACTGGATAATCATTTTGATAATCAAGCTCAATATCACAATGATACACTTTCGCTAGTCCATCACATAAGCGTTGGATTTCTTGTTCAATAAGTTGACGATTCTCATCAGACATACAGCGCACATCGCCTTCAAGCGTCACTGAATCTTTAATAATATTAAATTGACCTTTCCCATCAAAAGAACCAATTGATATGGATGCCGCATCGAAAGGATTAATACGACGAGAAACAATCGATTGTAATGTCACGACTAATTGACTAGCAATTAAAATCGCATCATTCGCTTCATGTGGTGAGGAACCATGGCCACCTGTTCCTTGAACTTTAATAATAAATTTAGCGCGTGCTTGTTGAGTTGGCCCTTCATGATAATAAATATTACCAAACTGCATTTTACTCATCACATGACAACCTAATACATTATCCACACCTTCTAAAATACCATCTTTAATCATTTGAATAGCGCCACCAGGCGGCATTTCTTCTGCGGGTTGATGAATAATAATAATTTTTCCAGTCAGTTCCGATTTCATTTCAATTAATGCATCTGCCAAACTTAACATATAAGCAGTATGGGCATCATGACCGCAAGCATGCATCACCCCAGGATTTTTGGAAGCAAATGGTAAACCAGTCGCTTCTTCAATCGGCAAAGCGTCAAAATCCGCTCTTAACGCTAATGTCTTGCCCGGTTTACCTGAGTCAATCGTTACCTTAATCCCATAACCACCAATACTACGCTCAACTTGACAATCTTTCCCTTCATAGAACTTCGCAATATACTCGCTAGTTTCTTTCTCTTCAAAAGATAATTCTGGATGTTCATGTAACCAACGACGGTCTTGAATCATCTGTGCTTCTTTTTCTTCTAATAATGTAAATAATTTATCTTTTAACATAATGCACCGCCTTCATATTATTTCTTTATTCTTATTTTATCACAATATTTTAAGCGATTGTTGTAAGACCCCTTGGCGGAAAACTGTTATTGATGCAACGTTTTATTTGCTGCAAGTAAGTGTAATAAATTGTATAATGAATTTATATCTATGTGAATTGGGATGGTGCTTGTATGACGAATGATCAAAATTTATTTACTCAAGAACTGAGTTCTTCAATCCATTATGGATTTATTGACGCAAATCAATTTACTTCTGGAATCTATTCACCAAAATTAATTCTCAACAAATCTGAGATTGGTCAATATGTCTTAACAGACATTCAAGAAGAATTAGACAAATGCTTATCTTTTGCTTTTTCAGTCGCTTTTATTTCCAAAGCTGGGATAGCAATGTTAAAATCACAACTCGCAGATTTAGCTGATAAAAATATTAAAGGGAAATTATTAATCTCTCCTTATTTAGGTTTTAATGACCCCAATGCGATGCGTGAATTACTTAAACTTAAAAATGTACAGGTGCGAATAACCAAAGAAAGCAAAAATATGCATGCAAAATGTTATATTTTTAATCATGGTTTAGAACAAGTGGCGATTGTCGGAAGTAGTAATCTTACGCATACAGCTATGAAAATCAATTATGAATGGAATATCAAATTAACTTCTTCTGAAAATGGCGACTTACTCTATCAAACACAACAGGAGTTCAACCAACTATGGGATGATTCTGTAGAATTAAATGAATCGGTAATTGAACAATATAGTCAATTTAGAAACCAAGTTTTCACAACTAAGCGACCCGATCTTATCGAAGAAGAATTAGCGCCGTTTAAAACAGATATCTCTCCTAATGACATGCAAAATGCTGCCCTTCAAGGTTTGCGAAAAGTACGAATGGGTGGTGCAAAACGCGCTTTAGTGATTAGCGCGACCGGAACCGGAAAAACATATTTATCCGCTTTTGATGTCAAGCAATTTCAACCAGACCGCTTTTTATTTGTCGTTCATCGCGAACAAATATTGCAAAAAGCTTTAAAAGATTATCAAAAAGTTTTAGCTTTTGAGGATAATGAAGCCACTATCTATCGCTCTGGTGATACATTAGGTTCTCATCGCTTTGTTTTTGCTACTATCCAAACGCTATCAAGAGATGAAAATCTTTATCGTTTTGCTAGCAATACCTTTGACTATATATTAATTGATGAAGTTCATAAAGCTGGTGCTCCAACCTATCAAAAAATAATAAATCACTTTGAACCTGATTTTTTACTGGGCATGACAGCCACACCTGAAAGAACGGATGAATTTAATATTTATGAATTATTTGATTATAATATTGCTTATGAAATAAGACTTCAAGAAGCTTTAGCTGAAAATATGTTGTGTCCTTTTATGTATTATGGTGTTAAAGATATTTATGTCGATGGTGAGTTAATCAATGATAAAACCAATACAAATATTCTTATTAGTGACCAACGTGTTGAACATATTTTGGACAAAATAAATTACTACTCTATTGCAGGTGTCGCGACAAAAGGGCTAATCTTCTGTTCAAATAAATTTGAAGCGCATGAACTTTCGAATAAATTAAACCTTAAGGGAAAGCGGACTATCGCCTTAACCGGTGAAAATACACAAGAAGAACGACAAGCAGCAGTAGAAAAATTAGAACAGGGCGTTTATGAATATATTTTAACAGTGGATATTTTTAATGAAGGGATCGATATTCCGAGCGTCAACCAGGTGGTAATGCTTCGCAACACTCAATCAAGTATTATCTTCGTGCAACAATTGGGACGAGGTTTAAGAAAATATCCTGAGAAAGAATTTGTCACGGTGATAGACTTTATTGGGAACTATTCAAATAACTTTCTAATCCCAATCGCTTTATTCGGTGATCAATCAATGAATAAAGACAATTACCAACGTAAACTGATTAATCGTAATCAAGTAAGTGGGATTACTACCATTAATTTTGAGGAAGTTGCGAAAGAACAAGTCTTTAATTCAATTCAAAAAACTAACTTATCCAAACTCGGTATACTAAGAGAAAAATATATGGAAATGAAACAAAAATTAGGACGCATTCCTAGACTAAATGATTTTATCTATTATGATTCTATTGACCCCATTGTCTTTTTTGAACGATTTAAGCATTTTGTAGAAGCAATTAATAAATTTGAAAAAAAGGATAGCATCTCATTAACAGCCGATGAAGATAAATTTTTATGTTTTTTAAGTTTGGAATTGGCTAATGGAAAACGAAAAGATGAGTTGTTATTAATTAAGAGTCTAATGGACCATCAGCAGATAACTTTCAAACAGTTTGCTGATTTATTAGCTGAACATGGCATAGAATGGAATTCAAAAAGACAAAAATCAATCGAACGTATTTTAACACTTCAGTTTTATAAATCGAATAAAAGTGCTAAATATAGCCATCCTATTATTGAAGTGCACCCAACCGGCTACCAATTGACCGAGAGAATAGCCCAAGTATTAACTAATACGAATGTGCTTCAACAAGTTCAAGATATTATTGATACAGGTTTAATGAGAAATGACCGATACTTACCTGGTGCATTAAAAATTGGCGAAAAATACTCTAGAGCTGATGTTTGCCGACTCCTTTATTGGGACTCCGATGATTCATCTACCATGTATGGCTATTTAGTAAAGCATCAAACTTGTCCGATTTTTGTCACCTATCATAAAGACGAAATCACTAACAAAACGACACTTTATCACGATGCTTTTATCAATGAACAAAAGTTTCACTGGTATACAAAACCCGATAGAACACTACGTTCACCCGAAGTCCAAAAAATAATTGAAAGTCAACAACGTCAAATCGCTTTGCACTTATTTGTAAAAAAAGAAGATGCTGAAGGCGCAGACTTCTATTATTTAGGACCGGTGCAATATGAAAAAGGGTCTGCTCAAGAAACTAAAATGCCGCTAACTAATAAACCAGTGGTCACCATGACTTTAAACTTAGAGCAAAAAGTGAGCTATGCGCTCTATCGATATCTCATTCATAAATAAAAATAACAGTAAGTGAAGCTGAATTATTTTCAGTCACTTACTGTTTTTTCTAATAATTGTTTTCTAATATTTTTGCGGTAGGAATATCAACGGGTGCCCACTCTATGGTCATGACTTCGTTCGGTGATAACCAACGATATTGGGCATGTTCTTTTAATACAAAATGCTCGGATTTCATCTTAGCTCGATAAGTACTCATTTTGACAATCCCAAAATCATATTCATATGCTGTTGTGGTAATATTTTCTTCCACTTCAATCTCGAGTGCTAATTCTTCTTGTATTTCACGAATTAACGCTTCTTTTTCAGATTCCCCTTTTTCTATTTTGCCTCCGGGGAACTCCCATAATCCAGCTAGAGTCATTTTTTCACTACGTTGCATTGCTAAAAGTTTCCCATCGTGAATAATGGCCGCTCCAACTACTTTTATGACACGTTTTTCTAAGTCAGTCTGCATTACACTTCCCTCAATCTCTTGGTGTTAATGAACAAGAGGTTCCATTTAAGTCAATTAACTCAAAAATAATGCGGTTATTGGGTAATAAAACTGCTGGCAGTCCAGATTGTCCCCATTGTTTAAAGGGTTCAAATTCCATACGACGGGCTTTAAAGGCTTCAAACTCTTGACGATTAGCTTCTGACTCACTGACATCTACTTTTTCATATTCAACACCTTGTGCTTCTAATTCATCAATGAATTTTTGTGAAACGGCATCTTTTGAATCATAATATAATTTATAAACTGACATAATTATTCTCCTATCTCTAATTCGATTGGGCAATGATCACTGCCCATTACTTCAGGTCTTATTTTGACATCATGGATACGATCAATAATGTTTGGTGAGACGACAAAATAATCAATTCTCCATCCAACATTACGTTGACGTGCTTTATTCATATAACTCCACCATGTATAAGCACCGGTCACTTCTGGGTTACGATAACGAAACACATCAACATATCCAGCTTCGATGACTTGTGAAAATTTAGTGCGTTCTTCAATCGTAAAACCAGCATTTTTAGTATTCGTTTTAGGATTTGCTAGGTCAATTTCTTGATGAGCAACATTTAAATCCCCACAAAATACAATCGGTTTAATCGCATTTAAAGTATTTAAATAAGCGAGGAAATCATCTTCCCAAAGTTGACGATAATCTAACCGAGTCAAGTCCCGTTTCGCATTCGGTGTATAAACCGTTACTAAATAATAATCGGCAAACTCTAAGGTTATCACACGCCCTTCTTGGTCATGATCTTCAATGCCAATACCATATGTCACCGATAATGGTTTTATCTTAGTAAAAATAGCGGTGCCTGAATATCCTTTGCGCACAGCTGAATTCCAATACTCATAATATCCTAACTCACTAAAGTCAAAATCCACTTGGTCTTCTTGGGCTTTGGTCTCTTGTAAGCAAATAATATCTGGGTTGGACTCCTCCAGATAACTTTGTAAGGCGCCTTTATTTAATACTGAACGAATGCCATTGACATTCCATGATGCTAATTTGATTGACATAACTTCACTCCTTACTCTTTAGTATAATTCGCTTTGGCTTTTTATGCCAATATTTTTGACTTTTTGTTTTAGTTACAGATATATTTTACATATCTACGCAAAATTTTAAGTTGCTTTTAACTACTCGTCCTATAATAAAGACAAGCTTGTGATAGGAGCAAACTTCTCTCTCTCCTAAATATTTTAAAAACTTTATTATCCTATCACAGACTTAATAAATAATATATTGCACAACAATTCATTTTTTAGACTCCCTAGTCAAGTAAAGAAGATTATTTTGTGCAGGATGAGAAATTTAATTGAAGAACAGTACTTTCACTTAACTTTCTATCCAATCCCTATCTATTAGAACCGGTGTTTCTCCGGTTCTTTTTTTATTAAAAAAGCAGTTAGGTCACTGAATCATCTT